>CAVGEF010000128.1:1978-3262 GCA_963628205.1 Bacteroidaceae bacterium | reverse complement strand
GGACGTGCTGCTTCTGGTAACATTATTCCATCTTCAACCGGTGCTGCAAAAGCTGTTGGAAAAGTCATCCCGTCCCTTAACGGTAAGCTTACAGGTATGTCAATGAGAGTTCCTACTTTGGATGTCTCAGTCGTTGACCTTACAGTTAATCTTGCAAAACCTGCAAAATATGACGAAATTTGTGCTGCAATGAAGAAAGCTTCAGAAGGCGAGTTGAAAGGTATTCTTGGATATACAGAGGACGCTGTTGTTTCTTCTGATTTCCTTGGTGACACAAGAACTTCTATTTTTGATGCAAAAGCAGGTATTGCACTTACTGACACCTTTGTTAAAGTTGTTTCCTGGTATGACAATGAAATTGGTTATTCTAACAAGGTTCTTGACCTCATTGCTTATATGAAGAAAGTCAACGGTTAATCGTTAGTTTTGCTATTATCAGACCTGCATTTGCAGGTCTGAATTGTATTAAGAGATTTCTTTTTCAAAAGTCTCCGGATACAAAAAAACAATGGAGTATTTATGGTCCTAAATACAATTAGAGATGCAAATCTCTCAAACAAAAGAGTTTTAATCAGAGTTGATTTCAACGTTCCTGTCAAAGACGGCAAAGTTTCAGATGCAACAAGAATTATTGCTGCTCTTCCTACAATAAATTACATACTTGCAAAGCCCGGTACATCATTGGTAGTTATGAGCCATTTTGGAAGACCAAAAGGAAAGAAAAATCCTGATTTCTCAATGGTTCCGGTCGGAAAGAAATTTGAAGAGCTTTTGGGTCGTCCGGTCAAGGTTGCAAGTGATGTAATTGGCCCGGAGGTTGAAAAAGAAGTCAAATCTTTGAAACCGGGAGAGGTTCTTCTTCTTGAAAATTGCAGATTTTACCCTGAAGAAGAAGCAAATGATGCAACATTTGCCAAAACATTGGCATCATATGGAGACCTTTACGTCAATGATGCTTTTGGAACAGCACACAGAGCTCATGCTTCAACAGAAGGTGTTGCCCACTATCTTCCAAGCTATGCAGGTTTTTTGATTGAAAAAGAAGTTAAATTCATGGCTCCTCTTTTGGAAAATCCTGAAAAACCTTTTGTTGCAATTATTGGAGGTTCAAAGGTTTCTTCAAAGATTTCTGTTTTGGAATCATTGGTCAAAACCTGTGACACAATAGTCATTGGTGGAGGCATGGCATATACATTCCTCAAAGTTCAGGGACATAAGATTGGCAAATCTTTGGTTGAAGATGATTATCTTGATACCGCAAAAAGTTTCTTGGCTGCTGTAGAG
>CAVGEF010000128.1:0-1968 GCA_963628205.1 Bacteroidaceae bacterium | reverse complement strand
CGACCATGTTTGTGCTGAGAGCTTTGCAGAAGACTCCAAGCCAATTTTGGTTAATTCTGTTGATATCCCTGATAATCTTATGGGGATGGATATTGGCCCAAAAACAACAGCTTTAATAGTTGATGCCCTTAAAGATGCAAAATCTGTAGTTTGGAACGGCCCAATGGGTGTTTTCGAGTTCTCAAGTTTTGCAAAAGGTACAGAGGCTGTTGCAAAAGCCTTGGCTGCTTCTAATGCTACATCTGTTGTTGGTGGCGGCGATTCTGTTGCAGCTGTCAATAAATTTGGTCTTGCAGATAAAATTAGCCATGTTTCAACCGGTGGCGGAGCATCTCTTGAATTTTTGGAAGGAAAAGAACTTCCCGGAATCAAAGCTCTTGAAAAATAAGGATTTTATGATGAGAAAATTGTATATAGCAGGAAACTGGAAAATGAACATGGTTCCAAGTGAAGCTGTAAAATATGCAGCTGAGCTTGCCAAAGCGACAAAAGATGCAAAAGTAAAAATAATGATTGCTCCTACTTTCGTATGTCTTCCGGCTGTTGTTGAAGCTGTAAAGGGAAGTAATGTTATAGTTGCAGCACAAAATGTCAATGACCACGAAAAAGGTGCTTTTACCGGAGAGATTTCTTGTGCAATGCTCAAGGATATTGGTGTAAATACTGTAATAATTGGTCATAGTGAAAGAAGACAATACTATGGTGAGACGAATGAACTTATCAATAAGAAGGTTCTTTTTGCTCTTTCTTGTGGCATGGATGTTGATTTGTGTGTTGGCGAAACTCTTGAAGAAAGAGAAAACGGTCATCTTGAAGATGTTCTGTCCTCTCAAATCAATGTTGGGCTGGATAATGTTACAACAGAGCAAATGTCTCATGTGACAATTGCTTACGAGCCTGTTTGGGCAATTGGAACAGGAAAGACCGCAACGCCGGCTGATGCCAACGCTGCACATGCATTTATTCGCAGTCTTATTGCAAAGAAGTTTGGAAATGATGTTGCAGAAAATCAGATAATACAGTATGGTGGTTCAGTGAAGCCGTCTAATGTTCGTGAGCTTATGTCTTGTGAGCATATTGACGGTGCACTTGTTGGTGGGGCATCGCTGACACTTGACCAGTTCCTCCCTATCATCAATTGCATTGATTGAAATTTGGAGTAGGTTGGAATATGGCAGTATTAAGTATTATTCTTCTTGTTCTTTTTGTTATTGTGAGTCTTCTTCTCATCTTTGTTGTTGCAATTCAAAGTGAAGATAACTCAGGACTTGGCGGTGTCTTTGGCGGAAACAGTGAGACAGCATTTGGCGGTAGGTCTAATCGTGTAATGAATAAGATTACAGCTTACCTTGTAGCAGGCTTTATTGTTCTTGCTATCATTGTTGCTTTTGTCAATAAATCGTCTGACACTTCAGTTCTTAGTTCGCTCAGCCAGCAGGCAGCAACTACTACATCAACAAGTTCAACAGAGAATTGATTTTTACGCATTATAATCATGGCCGCTTCTTGATAAGAGCGGCCAATTTTCATACAAAAGAGGTTTTTTTCAAAATCTCTTGAGGAGCTTACAATGAAGAAAGGCATTGTTTCCATTCTTGTTTTATTTGCAGCACTTATTTTTGCAACACCTGTTTTCAGTGATTCTATTTCGACTCCGGTTGTAAGAATTAATCTTATAAAAAACACTGTTATAACTCAGCAGCAACTGGATGAAGCTGTTTCTACTTATAGTAAAACTTACGGTACATCTCTTGAGCCGGCTACGGTTCTTGATGCTCTTATTTCAGATGAACTCTTTAGGCAGGGATTGGAAAGGGATGGTTTTACTCTTACCGACGATCAAAAATCACAACTTCTCGCTTCACAAAAGGCAAGTATTGAAAGCCAGCTTGGAGCAACTCTTACAGATGAACAATTTGAGCAAATTCTTCAATCTCAACAAGGCATTTCCCTTGAGCAGTACAAAGA
>CAVGEF010000127.1:0-4462 GCA_963628205.1 Bacteroidaceae bacterium | reverse complement strand
CGATGGTACTGCATCCTTGCGGGAGAGTAGGTAGCCGCCAGGTCCCTTTTTTTTCCTCCTAGTGTCTTGTGTGCTATGCTAAGCCTCTGCGCTTGGGCCGTACAAAAGTACTGTCCCGCCCTTGAGGCTACGCCTATCACTACAATCTACGTTAGATTAGCCGGTCATTAATTTGTTTGTTTTCTTGAGGAATTTTGCGGGAATAGGGTAGTCAAGACGCCATGTTATATTCATGGGCCTGCCACTTGAGATTGCAGCATTTGACAGGTTTGAAGAGCCAACATACGAGGTTGTAAACCCGGTGTCTCTATAAAAAATATAAGTTTTAGCATGAAGACGGGTTCTTTTTGTATCATAACTTACTTTGATGTAAGTATTTGGTAATTTTCTAAGTTCGTCTATTGCTTTTATGTCAGTTGCTCCCATGTATGAGGTTGTAATTATTCGTAATTCTTTGCCACTTTGTGTAAATTCTTTTAAGTCGTCAATAATGAGGCGCAGTCCACTCCATTTTATGAACGAAACCAGCATGTATATTTTGTCAGAGCTTGCTATTTCTTTTTTTAGCTCTGTGTACATATGCGGCTCATGGACATCTCCTGTAAAAAGGGAACTTTGAGAAATTGATGTTTCAGGACGGCTTAAATCAGATGCTTTTTTTCCTATTGCCAATAGAGGGTCTTTCTCTTTTAAGAGAGCAAGAAGTTGCAATGCCTGTTTGTCAACTTCTTGCACGCTAAAAGTGGCCTGATTTGTGTTGTTTTGGATAAGGTGGACAATTTGGTTTACAAGTTCAATTTGGGCGTTGATGTCCTTGCCGTTGTCTGCAATATTGTCCATTGCTTTTTTGAGGATGTTGGATAAATATTGCGACAACACTTTGGAAGCTTCTGCTTTGTCAATTGGAATAATTGATTTTCTTTCTTGTGGTATTGTTTTCAGTTCTTCAGACAGCTCTTTATTGATAACTTGCTCATATAGTCCCGGCTTTAAGTCCATTTTTGATTTCTCCCGTGTATACCAATATTACCACATATTATTGTAAATGCTTGCGGCCAGTTTGTAATTTCTTGTACGTTTTGTAAGAAAAATTCTGCCCTTTTTGGTATTCTTGATATTGTGGGTTAACAATGCTGGTCTCAAATAGTACAATATGGAATTGCTACATATAGAATACAATAAAACGGCAAAGGCAAAGAGCCTTGAAAGGGAGATGATGTCATGAGACATGGTTTTATCAAAGTTGCAGCTGCAACGCCTTCTGTTAGGGTGGCTGATTGTGCTTATAATGCACAAAGAATCCTTTCACTTGTTAAAAAGGCTCATGAAGAGGGTGTTCATCTTTTGGTTTTGCCGGAACTTTGTATTACAGGCTACACTTGCGGAGACCTCTTTTTTCAACAGGCTCTTATTGAAGAAGCAAAAGACTGGGCTGTAAAAGTGGCATCGAATGTTCCCAAAAACATGGTCGTAGTTTTTGGATCTCCTGTTGAATTTAGGGGTAAACTCCACAACTGCGCTATCGTTGCATCAAGTGGCAAGATTTTGGGAATTGTTCCAAAAATCAATATTCCAAATTATCAGGAGTTTTATGAACAGCGTTGGTTTACTCCTGCATTGCCAAATGAAGAGCTTGTTGAGTTTGGGGATGATAAGGTTTATATGAGTGGAAAACTCATTTTTACTTGTAATCAAATTCCATATTTCAGGCTTGCCTGTGAAGTCTGCGAAGACCTTTGGGTGCCCAACCCTCCCAGTGTAAATCATGCAATCAACGGTGCTACGGTTATTGCAAATATTTCTGCAAGTGACGAGTTTACAGGGAAATCGGACTATAGATTTAATCTTGTGGAAGGCCAAAGTGCAAGGCTTGTGTGCGGTTATGTGTATGCCGATGCCGGCGACGGTGAAAGCTCGACAGACTTAGTCTATGTTGGCAATAACATGGTGTGTGAAAATGGCCTTTGTCTTGCAAGCCATAGCATGCGCCCGAACGAGCTTCTTATAACTGAGCTTGATTTGCAGCGCCTAGAACATGAAAGACGTATGCGCAATACTTATGTGACGACCAATGACAAGCAATATTTGTATATAAATTTTGACATTGAGATGGGTGAAACGTCTCTTACAAGAGCAATTGAAAGCCATCCTTTTATTCCCGGCAATGCAAATGACGCCAATAAGAGATTTGAAGAAGTGTTAACTTTGCAGGCTCTTGCGCTAAAGCAACGAATGGCACATATAGGTTGTTCGTCTGCTGTCGTGGGGATATCGGGAGGGCTTGATTCTACACTGGCTTTAATTGTCACAACGCGTGCATTTGATATGATGAATTTGCCCCATAGCGGTATTACTGCAATTACTATGCCGTGTTTTGGGACTACCGCCAAGACACGCAATAATGCAGTCGTTCTTTCTGAAAGATACGGTTGTACAGTTAAAACTATAGATATATCGGCTGCAGTATTACAGCATTTTGAAGATATTGGGCAAAATCCAAATGAGTATGATGTAACTTTTGAAAACTCTCAAGCGCGCGAAAGAACTCAGGTTCTTATGGATATTGCCAATAAAAACGGTGCAATTGTAATTGGCACAGGTGATTTGTCAGAGCTCTCTCTTGGGTGGGCCACTTACAACGGAGATCACATGTCTATGTATGCCGTAAATGCGTCTGTTCCAAAGACTCTTGTAAGAGAGCTTGTGGATTATGTTGCAAGAACCACACAAGATGATGTCCTTTCTAATACTCTCATGGCAATTTTGGAGACTCCTATTAGTCCTGAGCTTATTCCGGGAAGTCAAATTACAGAGGATTTTGTTGGCCCTTATGAGCTTCATGATTTTTTCATATACAATGTTCTCAGGTGGGGAAGTTCTCCGTCAAAAGTTTATAGGTTGGCAAAGTATGCTTTTGAGGGTGAATACAGTGATGAAGTTATCCTTAAATGGTTAAAGGTTTTCTATAAGAGGTTCTTTTCTCAACAATTCAAGCGTTCCTGTATGCCTGACGGCCCAAAGGTTGGAAGTGTTGCTTTATCTCCAAGAGGGGACTGGCGAATGCCAAGTGATGCTTGTGTTCGTACTTGGCAAGATGAACTTGAGAAGAACTTGTTGTGATTTAACGAGTTTTTCAAATTTTTATGTAACTTTTTATATCCGGTTTTGTTTGTGAAGTGACTATTTGAGAGGAAATACAATATTTGCACTTGCAATATGGGGGTGTTCCTTTTAAGATATTTGCTAAGGAGAGTTGGAAATGAAAAAAGTCCTTATTTTACTTGTTTTGGCTATTGCAATTCCTGCTTGTGTATTTGCAGGCAGTGGTGATTTTGGTCTTTCTGTTGGCGCAACAGCTGCTTATCAAAAGCCTGTTTTCACTGAAGACGGTTCAGCGGCTGTTGATGTTTCAAAACTCAGTATTAACGATTTTAAGTTTGGTGCTGATGTAGATGTAAAAATTCTTTTCCTTGATGTCAATGCTAAAGGTTATTATCAACCCGGTGATGACAAGGGCGCTATCAACGGCATTGTTTCTGCAAACCTTGCACTTGATCTTGCAATTGTTCGCGTAAAAGCAGGTCTTGGATATCAATATGGTTATGTCATTGGATCTGACAAAGGCTTAGAGTTTGGAAATAACGCTGTTTCTGAGTTAGCAAAAGCTAATTTTGATGTCCATGTTGGTGCTGATGTACTTCTTGGCGACCTCATTATTGGCGCTTATGCAACACTCCCAACCTCGACTTCTATTGAGAACGGCAACTGGGCAGGTATTATTTCTACAATTAAAGATAACTGGCAAAAGGCTTCTTTTGGTGTTAGCGTTGGTTTCTCAATTATCTGATATTGATAGTTTTAGATTAAATGACAGCTGCATGGTGTTTCCGTGCAGCTTTTTTCTTGATATGATACTGCAAAAGGTTATTGTGAGGTTTTGACTTGTCTATGCAAAGAGTTTTCAAAAGCCGTTTTGTAATATGTATTTGTCTAATGTTACTGGTGGCACTTCCATGCACGTTTGCAAAAGGAATATTTTCTTGGAGTGTAGGAGCCAATATAAGCTACTTAAACGGAACGTTCTTATCTAAAGAGCAAAGTGGGGAAGAAGAGGAAGCTAAGTTTAGCTTGGACAATTTTTCAGTAGGTCTTGAAACACGTATGAATGTTGGGCCTGCAATGTTTACAGCTGTTGGGGATTTGGCTGTTGTTGACCAAACTAATCTTCTTGCATCCGGTATTCTTGCAACAGGGCTTTCTTTTGACTTGTTTTCTGCTGTGCGCCTTGGCGCCTCTGTTGGCCCAAGAATTTCATATCTTTATATAGGCTCTTCAAATTCATCTGCAGAAGACAGCCGTGTAGATACTGAAAAGATTTCAAATGGCAAGAACTTTCTTGAAGCACTTGAAAGCGGAAATTTTAATATTCGTTTTACTTTTGATGTAATTGCAGGTCCTGTTC
>CAVGEF010000126.1:0-2589 GCA_963628205.1 Bacteroidaceae bacterium | reverse complement strand
CACACAGACATCTCCCTCTTCTCCGAGGTTAGGTACATCCTGATTCAAAATGATTTTCATATGAATACTCCTTTATTAAGTATTATTTTCTTTTATAGTAGGATTGCAGGTTTTTTGAAAAAACCTTTCAATTCACATGACATTCCATAGCACAATATAACCGGTCTAAACGAAAAGATAGGCCTGAAATATCATCTGAATTTAATCCATGTTTCCAAAACTCCCAATATTGGAAGTCCTACGAAAGCCACAATATTAAGCCCGGGCAGCATACAAAGGAAGAACACTAAAGCTACAACCTTTGCGACGCTCAACACAGCTGTTCTGCGCCTGAAAAGAGCAACAAGAATTGAGACGCCTTGGACTGCATAAAGCACGCCAAAAGCCAATGCCAAATTCCAGCATGCAACTGTAAGAAAGACAGGAAATTGCACAAAATTTGAAGCTAATGCCAAAATCCAAATTCCAAGAAAGCCCCACACGAAAAAATCGGGAAGTTTCATGAATGCAAAATCATACTGCCAAGCTTCATCGTCCCGGTATAAAAGAAGCTCTGATACCAAGACAGGCACTCCTGTAGCAATCATCCCCATTGGAACATAAACTAGCATAAGAAAAGAAATTAACGTATCTAAGAAAGTTTCTATGCTAAAACCAAGAGTTTCCTCCGGGAACATATACAGTACTGAACTTTTCAACAAGTCTTTGGTGGGATTTGCCATAGACGATGAAAACCATAACGCCATGGCAAGACCCAAACAAATAACAGGAATACAAGACAGGAAGTACTTTCTGAGTCCCACTTTGCTTTTCTTTCCTGCAAAAGTCCACATTGCACTGCCAACTATCGTACACACAGGCATAAAAAGTGAAACACCAATCATACCTGCGTACTGTGTTGAAAGCAGTTCTTTGCCATCTATCACGGTCCAAAGAACAGCTCCCAAAAACAACATTATGTACGAAAGCCAAATGTACAATGTTTTTCTTGCCCGGGAAATGACTAATAAAAGAGGTACTGTCATAAGTAAGCTTCCCAACGAAAAACGTGAAAAGAGAATTCCTACCAAGGTTGCAAAAACCAAGTCCCTCAAAATATTTTTGTCAGTTCCCTGCTCCACTTTAGGCTTCCTTTTGTCAACTGAACCTTACTGCTTAACTGTCGTAGCTAAATTACTGCGTAGCTTTGTCAAAATTACTGCTTATCAAAAGGAAGATAAGCAAGAACTCTGGCTCTCTTGATTTCTCTTGTAAGAGCTCTCTGATGCTTTGCACATGTTCCGGTGATACGGCCGGGAAGAATTTTGCCTCTTTCTGTTATACAGCGCTTGAGAGCGTCCGGATTTTTGTAATCAGGCTCAGTTTTCTGAGCACAGAACTTACAAACCTTTTTCTTGAAACTAGTGCGCTTTCCGCCCATTTTCTTATCTCTGAAGCTACCTACTGCCTCATTCATCATTGCATCTTTTTCATCATGCATTTGAAATTTCTCCTATAAATCAAAACGGTATGTCTGCATCATCGAAGGCTTCAGGACCTCCAAAATCAGACTCAGAAGCCGGCTGTTGAGAGGCTTTGTTTTGCTGATGATTCCGGTACCCGTTCTGATAGCCACCCTGTGAATTTTGTCCACCTTGGAAGTTTTGTACTCCCTGGTAAGCGCCATCTTGAGAAGAACCACCTTGCTGATTACCACTGCTTAATAGCTGAACACTGTTGGCAACTACCTCAATTCTTGAATGAACCTGGCCATCTTGCTCCCACCTGTTTTGTCTTAATTCTCCCTGAATGGATACCTGACGACCTTTTTTGAGATAGGAACTCATGTTTTCTGCAGACTTGCCCCAAAGAGAAACATCAAAGTAACTTACCTCGTCTTCCCATTTGTCCCCAGACCTCTTTCTTCTGTTGACAGCCACGGAAAAACGGCAAATAGAAGTCCCTTGTGGTGTTGACTTAAGCTCACAGTCGCGCGTAAGACGTCCAACTAATACGACCACGTTGATATCTGCTGCCATTGTTCACTCCTGTTAAGTTTAATGATTTTTCTAACGACTTTCGCGGCTTTTGCAAAATGCATTTTGGAGCTTTGCTCAAATTTAACTTTCCAAGCTTGGCTTTTCCAAAATTGGGCTTTGCTAAAACCTTCTCTCTAAACCGATTATTTTGTTTTTTCCTATTATTTTACTACAAACAAGTGCTTGAGGATTGAAGATTCCAACAAGAACTCAGCTGACATTTTGTTAATGCTCTGTGGTTCTGCAGAGAGCTCAAAATAATAGTAATGGCCCTTATCCTGTTTCTTGATTGTATAGGCGAGATTTTTCACGCCCATGTCTTCCTGCTTTGCAATTTGTGCACCAGCAGCCTTCAATGCATTGGAGACAATCTCCAAGCCTTTTTCCGTCATTTCTTCGCTTGCGCCCAAGATGACGGTGAACTCATAATCTCTCATGGGTTCCTCCTTACGGACTTAAAAATGATCCATCAACGATGGATAAAGAGGTACAATTAGAATATCATTCTATGGCTTTTCTAGTCAATGAATGGAGAAAGAAAACTAAAGTTCTCACAGTTATTATTTTATAG
>CAVGEF010000125.1:0-8832 GCA_963628205.1 Bacteroidaceae bacterium | reverse complement strand
CATTGATGCAGCTTGCCCCATACATATAGTTGAAACATCGGCCCTAAGATATTGCATAGTGTCATAAATTGCCAATCCCGCTGTGACACTTCCACCCGGAGAGTTTATATAAAGATTTATATCTTTCTTTGGGTCCTCCGACTCAAGAAAAAGAAGCTGAGCCACGACGAGATCGGCCTTTGCATCGTCTATTTCCCCGTCAAGAAAAATAATTCTTTCTTTAAGGAGTCTACTGTATATGTCATATGCTCTCTCGTTCAGTCCATTGCTTTCAACGACAGTTGGCACTAGATACGATGCAACATCTCTCATGGCTTCTTCCTCTCTAATGGTTCTTTATTTTTAGTTTTCAGCTTCCTTGGACTCTTTCTTTGTTGCCTTTTTTGCAGGAGTCTTTGCCTTTTTTGCATCACTTGCATCTTTAGCATCACCTGCTTTGTCTAAAGACTTGTCAACAGCCTTAAAAGTATTGTTCTCAAGTATGTAATTTCTTGCCTTGACAAACTTTATATCGTCTTCTGCATACATCTTGAATGCATCATAATTAGGGTTGTCCTTTGTCATATCAGAAGCATACTTTTTGAGCTCTGTCTCAAGTTCTTCGTCAGTCACAGTAAAGTTTTGCTCTTCTTTAACCTGTTCAAGAATGAGCTGTGCTTTGATATCGTGCTCTGTGTGAGTGCGTCTTGCATCCATGAACTCCTGCTTGCCTCCGCCGTTAGCTTTCATGAATTTTTCAACATCTTCTTCACTCATGCCGAATCTTTGGACAAGATTCTTCCAATCTTGCTCAAGCTGTGCTTCAATCATGCTCTTTGGAACGGCAATTGTGGTCTTTTCAAGAAGAGCCTCTAAGGCCGATTCTATTTTTCTAGCACTGTTTTCTTCTTCAGCACTTGCTTCCAAGTTCTTTCTTGTTGCATCTTTGAGGTCTTTGACTGTCTTGTATTCTTCTTTGACATCTTGAGCAAACTCATCATCAAGGTCCGGGAGTTCTCTGACTTTGACTTCTTTAATGACAACCTTAACCTTGATTGTCTTGCCAAGATAGTCAGTTCCCATACCGCTGTCATCACCATAAGTCTTTTCAATAACTTTTTCGTCACCCTTTGAAAGGCCTACAACGTCATTATCGAGCTTATAGAAATTGTATGAGCTGCCTACTGTGAATGTGAAATCGTCTCGCTTGGTATTTGCAAGTTCGTTACCATTGGCATCAAGCTCTACATAGTCCATTGTTACAATGTCGCCTTCTGCAATTTTGCCGTTCTTGGCAATGACCATTGCATTCTGCTGCCTGAGTTTTTCAATCTCTGCATCAACTTGCTCGTCTGTAATCTTGACTTCTTCATACTCAAATTCAAGACCTTTGTATTCAGGAAGCTTTACCTTTGGAAGTACATCATAGATTACACTGTAAGTGATGTCCGTATTAGCCTTAAATGGCAAAAGAGCCTCTTCATTCTGGAGAACCGGCGTGCTGTAAGGAAGCGGGCGATCCTTGGCATCCATGTCTTTGTAGGAATCCTTGAGATTTTCTTCCATAAGTCTAAAAGTTATCTCCTCGCGGATTGCATCTCCATACTTGCTTTCAATGAGTGATACAGGAGCTTTTCCCGGCCTAAAGCCTTTCATTGTAAGCTTTTTTGCATAATCCTTAATGGATTTTGCGTACTCTTCTTCAATCCTCTTAGACTCAAGCGTAAGTGTTAGCTCAACTGAGGAGTTCTCAAGTTTCTTGATTTCCATTTTATTCCTCTCATAACTGAAATATAATCAATAATTTGCAACTGAACTGCCAACAAATTTGTCTTCAAAAAGGTCTTAACAATCGTTGCCAAATTAATATAAAGAAAAATGCGAAATAATTCTAGTCATTCCAATGAAAGTACCATATTATATGGCAAACTGCAGGTAACATTACAGGTAACATGTTATGAAAACCAATCAAATCAAAACGAATGCCATGAGAATACTGGATAAAAACGGTATTCAATATACAACTTTGACATACGAAGTTGACATGGAGCACTTGGATGCCGTTCATGTAGCAAACTCTTTAGCCTTAAATTTAGAGCAAGTTTTCAAAACTATAGTAATGACAAATCAAGATAATGAGCTTTTTGTTTTTTGCGTACCGGCTCTTTTTGACATTAGCCTTAAAAAAGCAAAAGAACTTACCCGGTCAAAAAGTCTTGAACTTCTTCGCTTGGATTTGCTTCAAAAGTATACAGGTTACATCAGAGGCGGTTGCTCTCCTCTTGGAATGATTCACATGTATCCCACTTTTATAGAAGAACTTGCAACATTGGAAGATTTCATTTATGTAAGCGGGGGTCTCAGAGGTGTTCAAATATGCTTAAGCCCTCAAGACCTTTGCCGTTGTTGTAACGGCACTTTTGCGTCATTTACTTAAACAGCACTTAAACGAAGCTCAAATATTGCTTATACAAAAGACAAATTCAAGCCATAAAAGCCTAAATAAACCAGTGGAAAAAAGAAATTTAAGAAGTTAAGATAACAACATCATGAGCTATTTACATGCAAATACAGAACAAACAAATAAAATCACATTTTTCTGGGATAGGAAGGACGACTTACAAAATAGTGATATTTGGGTTTGGTGGAAAGGAAAAACGGGCAAAGGTTATGAACTAAGCCCTTGTGAATATGGCGCACAATGCACAATAGATGTCCCAAAAGACATTAATGACGTTGGTTTTATCGTAAGAACTAACTGCTCAGACCCTTGTGGAACAAATTGGGGAACAGCTCATAAAGATTGGGAGCAAGATAGAAAAGCACTGATTGACAGGCCAAATGTTAAAGTTTATCTGAGAAGCGGAGATGGCAATCAATACCAAAGTCTGGACAATGGCAAAACACTGGAACCCATTAGAACATTCTCTTTTGCAGAGATAATAGACCGCAATAAGATAAGGTTTCATATTTCTCCATGTCCAAGAGAAAACTTCTGTGGGGCAAACGACACAAATAAAAATGCCAAAAACAAAACCAAAGTCATAGACAGTAGCGGTAATGCTCTTGAAATAAAAAACTCGTATCTTGAAAATCCATGCAACTTGGCAAATGGAATCATAGAGCTGAAAGACAACTTGGATATTTCACAATGTTATACTGTTGAACTTGCAGGCTATGGGAAAAAAGAAGTCGTTCCTACTCAAGTTTTTGACAGCCGGTGGTTTATTGAAAACTATACTTACAGCGGCAATGACTTAGGAGCCAAAGTCCAAGAAGATGGAATGACTGTTTTCAAAATTTGGGCACCTACCGCACAAACTGTTGAGCTCAATTTATTTGAAAACGGTCATGAAGGAGTTCCTTTTAAGACATTTATGTTGGAAAAAGCCACAAAAGGCGTATGGCAAACTACTGTAAACTGTGATTCTAAAACTTATTACACATACACAATTGCAACAGCACTTGGAAAGAAAGAAACAGCAGACCCTTATGCAATTGCCTGTGGAGTTAACGGAAACCGCTCCATGGTCATTGATATGAAAGAAACAAATCCAACCGGTTTTGCAAATGACTCTTACAAGAAAGATATCTCTTCTTATTCAAATGCCGTAGTATGGGAAATTCATGTCAGAGATTTCTCAAATAAGAACCCGTTATCAAAATATCCGGGAAAGTATTTAGCTTTTACAGAAGAAAACCAAAAAATCAAAATAAGTGAAAAAGAAATACCAATAGGCCTTGAGCATATAAAAGACTTAGGAATAACGCACGTTCAACTGAACCCTGTATTTGATTTTGCAACGGTGGATGAAAGCAGTAACCTTCCGCAGTTTAATTGGGGTTACGACCCGCAGAATTTCAATGTTCCGGAAGGCAGTTTTTCAACAGACCCATATCATGGAGAAGTAAGGATTAACGAATTCAAGCGCATGGTAAAAGCTCTTCATGACAATAACATTGGTATTATCATGGATGTTGTTTACAACCATACTCACGATACAAACTCAAGTTTCAACAAGACTGTTCCTTACTATTACTACAGGTATAACTCAAACGGAGAAACCTCCAACGGAAGTGGTTGCGGAAACGAAACAGCGTCCCAAAGATACATGGTTCGCAAGTTTATTGTAGACAGCATACGTTTTTGGGCTACTGAATACCACATTGACGGTTTTAGATTTGATCTCATGGCAATCCACGACACAGACACAATGCAAGAAGTGGAAAAAACTTTGCATGAGATAAATCCACATGCTCTTTTATATGGAGAAGGCTGGGCCGGAGGCTCATGCGCACTGGACTCAAGTTTACTTGCAACGCAAAACAATATATCGCGCATAAAACAAAGCCCCAATGCTATTGGAGCCGTAGCTGTTTTTAACGATGTAATCAGAGACGGCCTTAAAGGCAATGTTTTTGAAGTCCAATCCCGCGGTTACATCAACAACGGAGCAACTTACGACAATGCAAACAAGGTATGCTTTGGTCTTAAAGGCGGTATTGGAACCAATAAAATTCATTGGAAAGTTGACAATGCAATGGTTGTAAACTACTTAAGCAGCCATGACAACAACACATTATGGGACAAACTCAAGCTTTCAAATATCAATGCTTCCAGACAGGAGCTGTTACAAATGAACAGGCTTGGAGCCACTTGCGTGCTGCTTTCCAAAGGGATGCCTTTTATGTTAGCAGGTGAAGAAATGCTCAGAAGCAAAAACGGAGACGGAAACAGCTACAATTCAAGTGATGCAATAAACAACTTGGATTGGATTGCTTTTGCACAAGATAAAGATAGCCAAGACATGATAAAGTGGTACAAAAACTTAATTGCACTGCGAATGGAAAATTCTTTTATAAGCGACTGTTACGTATCATGCAACATAATCGAATACAACATGATAGAAGTCTTTTATCACAAAGAAAACAGTTTACAAGGTTATGCAATAGTCAACCCCAACGATTATGAGATGCATCATGCACTGCCCCAAGGCAAATGGAAACCGCTTCTTATAGGAAACAAGTTTTTCAAAACCCGCACCCTTGACCAATGCAATCAATCTTACATAGAAGGCAAAATTGAGGTGCCGTCAAAAGCTGTTGTTCTTGTTTCTTTTGCTGTATAATAGCAGTATCTTATTAGATTACAAAGGTTTTTCAAAAGGGCGTTGTTAAAGAAGTTTTGAAAAACTGCAATAAACAATAAAGAGGTATTAAAATGAAAAGAAGAATCATTGAAATCAATCAGGATAAATGCAACGGATGTGGCGCTTGTGCTGCTGCATGCCACGAAGGTGCAATTGCAATGGTCAATGGCAAAGCAAAACTTATGAGAGATGACTATTGCGACGGCTTAGGAGATTGTTTGCCGGCATGTCAAACAGGAGCTATTTCTTTTATTGAAAGAGAAGCACTTGCTTATAACGAACAGGCAGTTTTGGAGAACAAACAAAAGAAAATGCAAAACGAAGGCACGACACTGCCTTGCGGATGCCCCGGAACACAATCAAAAGAAATCAAACATGAAGGATGTAATTGCCAAAAAGAACACAATACAGAACAAGTAAGCTGTCTTATGCAATGGCCGGTACAAATAAAACTTGTTCCGGTGAATGCACCTTATTTTGACGGAGCAAAACTGCTTATTGCTGCTGACTGCACAGCTTATGCATATGCAGCTTTCCATGAAAAGTTTATCAAAGGCCATATTACACTTGTAGGATGCCCAAAACTTGACAGTGTGGATTATTCGGAAAAACTGACAAGCATTATAAGGTTCAATGATATAAAAAGCGTAACGATTGTGCGTATGGAAGTTCCTTGTTGCGGTGGCTTGGAGCTTGCAACGAAGACAGCTTTGCAAAACAGCGGTAAGTTTATTCCTTGGCAAGTCGTTACTATCTCAACAGACGGCAAAATTTTGGACTGATCTTAGAGTTAAGAAATTCTTGGAAAAACTAAAAATGCAAAAATATACAAACTTTTTTTGTATTTTTATGCAAAACTGATTGACTGTAAATCTTAAAACCACTATTGTACTCAAAGCAAAAGAACTGCCTTTAGGAGACTTTACCTAAGGCAGGTCTTTAATTCTATCCAAAGGCTTGTAAAAGCCTCTTTATGAAGGATTTAAGATGAAAAAAACACTGTCAATTGTCTTATTTTTAGCTTTTTTAGCAACTTTTTCCTGTTTTGCACAAGGAAATAAAGAAAGTACGCCGGCAACAGAGAAAGAATACATCGTTGCAGCATCGTGCGATTATCCACCTCTTGAATACATAGACGACAACGGCAATATAGTTGGTTATGAAATGGATTTAATAAGAGCAATTGCCAGTGAAATGGGAATAAAAATTAAAATTGTAAATGTATCATTTGACGGAATTATTGCAGGAATACAGGGAAAACAGTATGACATAGGAGCATCGGGCTTGACGATTACGGAAGAAAGAAAATCCACATGCGATTTTTCTACCCCCATTCTCCAATTTTCGCTGTCAATCGTTACAAACAAAGATGAAAATCAAATTAAAAACGAAGATGACCTTGTTGGAAAAAGAGTTGGAGTTCAGCTTGGAACAACATGCCAATTTGCTTGTGAAGATGCCGGCATAGATGTAAAAACTTATGACGAAGCACCGTCTGCAATACTGGATCTTGCAAATGGAAATCTTGATGCTGTTGTCTTAGATAGCGTTGTTGCAAATGATTTCGTTCTTTCCAATGACAGCTACTCAAAAATCCTCAAAGTTGCCGGTTCTTTCCAAAATGCCGATGACATGGGTCTTGCCGTTATAAAGGGCAATTCTGCACTTCTTGACTCCTTGAATGAGGGAATTGCAAAACTGCAAAAATCCGGCAAACTTGCAGAGCTCAAAGCAAAATACGGCTTGAACTAGTACGTATTGAAATCCAAAGGTTCAAAATATGGATAACTGTTCTTCAAAAACAACAAAACCTCCTCAAACGGCCCTCCCTAAAGAGGAGGGCGAAGTTATAAAAATACGAGAGAAAGTAGTTTCTACTCCATTTCGTTCAAACAAAAAAGAGCCCACAGTCATAACAATGACAGATGGCGTTCTCATTCCAAAGAAAAGCAATAAACACTTGGTAACATCATGGCGCTTAACCTTTTTTGGCTCAGTCTTTTTACTGGTCCTTCTTTGTGTTTGTAAGCCAAATACCTATTGGAAAATCTTCAAGTATACTATTACAGGTATTCCAACCACATTTGAGTGCACAATATTTGCCATAATGGGAGCTGTCGTAATAGGAACTCTTACAGGCGTGGGCTCTTTCTCAAAAAGCATAGCAATCAAACAAATATGCGGGATTTATGTAGAACTGATACGAGGTATTCCTCTTTTAGTACAATTAATGTTCCTTTACTATGCACTGGGCTCTTTGATTCACATAGAAGGAATAGTAGCTGCAATAATAGCACTGTCAATTTGCTTTGGCGCATACATGGGAGAAATCATACGAGCCGGCATCCAATCTATTCCAAAAGGTCAAATAGAAGCAGCAACAGCCTTGGGATTATCAAAAAGCCAAACATTCTTTAACATCGTACTTCCACAAACAATCAAAGTTGTACTGCCGGCTATTGGTAACGAATTCATATCAATGCTGAAAGATTCCTCACTTGTCTCAATACTTGCTCTTTCCGATATCCTAAAACGTGGTCGTGAGTATATTTCTCGTACATTTCTCTCATTACAGACCATGCTTGTGGTTGCGCTCATCTATCTCATACTAACACTCATGCTCTCCAGACTCGTGGGAATAATGGAAGAGAGGTTGCACAAAAATGGCTAAAATCGAAATCCAAAACGTCTCCAAAGACTTTGAAAATAACAATGGAACAATTCTGCATGCTGTCAAAAACGTCTCTTTGACTGTCAACGACGGTGAAGTTGTCGTCATAATTGGCCCGTCCGGAAGCGGAAAATCAACACTGCTGCGCACTGTAAACGGACTTGAAATGGCACAAAGCGGGTCCATTCTCATTGATGGCGTAGATATAATGAACAAAAAAACCGATATCAGAAAAATTCGCGAAGAAGTTGGTATGGTTTTCCAATCCTTTAATCTTTTTCCTCACCTTTCAGTTTTAGATAATATAATGCTCGCACCAATGAAAGTTAAAAAGATGTCAAAAGAAGATGCAAAAGCAAAAGCCATGGAGCTTTTGGGAAAAGTGGGACTTTCAGACAAAGCACATCAGAAACCGGGTCAGCTTTCAGGAGGACAACAACAACGAGTTGCAATAGTCCGCGCTCTTGCCATGGAGCCCAAAGCAATGCTGTTTGACGAAATAACAAGCGCATTGGACCCTGAAATGATAAAAGAAGTTTTAGATGTAATGCTGACTCTTGCCAAGTCAGGAATGACAATGCTGCTTGTAACCCATGAGATGGGTTTTGCAAAAGCTGCCGCGAACAAAGTTATCTTTATGGCTAACGGAGAAATAGTTGAGACAGGAACACCTTATGAAATGTTCACTTGTCCCAAAACCCAACGCGCAAGAGATT
Source organism: Bacteroidaceae bacterium (assembly GCA_963628205.1). Lineage (GTDB taxonomy): Bacteria > Spirochaetota > Spirochaetia > Sphaerochaetales > Sphaerochaetaceae > UBA9732. The sequence goes on along the minus strand of CAVGEF010000125.1, from coordinate 316 downwards.
TTTTGGGCCATATTTTGTAACTCTTACAGTTTCTACTTTTGCAGACGAAATTTAAGAGATAAAACGCATTTTTGCAAAAAGCTACTATTCTGGCTTACCAATTCTGACTTTTGACGGTCTTAAAATTCTGTCATGAAGTGTATAACCCTTGAGGAAATCTTCAAGAACAGTTTCATTTTCAAGATTATTATCAACAGTAACCATACATGCTTCATGAACTTGCGGGTCAAACTCTTTTCCAACAGAATCTATTGCTTTAAGTCCCCAATTCTTATCTAAGTTTGCCATAAGCTGGCTTTGTGCCATTTCAATGCCC
>CAVGEF010000124.1:0-5385 GCA_963628205.1 Bacteroidaceae bacterium | reverse complement strand
CCCTTTGCGACATAAATCGCATATAAGCATGTTTATCTCAGGGTGGTTTGCTTCATAGTATTCGTATTCACTTGCACTTAAGTGAAACAAAAGTTTGAAATTTGGATTTTGATATAAAAAAGTCAATAAAGGCTTTAGCTGCGTTGCAAGTAAAGCCTCATATTCGTCAAAGGATGAACCAAAGGGTAATTGACTGTATGCACCAAGTATGTACTGCATTTGTATCCATCCTCTTACAAAGTTTTATTGCATCTTATACTTTGGATTAAACTCTCTTTTTTATAATATGTCGAGGGCAGGCTTCCAAAGCACTCTGAGCTTCTTGATTTGAAGTTCTATTATAATCCATGGTTGCCAAGTTCTGGTCAACAGTAAAACCTGAATTTGGGAATTTTGTTTCACAAATTTTACACCCTATACATCCGGCCTGACATACTTTTCTGACATTAACACCCTTTTGATGGTTATTACATGCAACAACATATTCCTGATTGGCAAAAATAAGACGTATTACATTGTTAGGACATACTTTTGTACAACAGCCACAGCCGGTACAAAGAGATGAAGAGACTTTTAACGTGCCGTCTTCCAGCCTCTTTATAGCACCGGAAGGACAAACTTCCATACAAGAGCCCAAAGCCAGGCAACCTTCTTTACATCCATTATCACCTCTAAAGAGCATAGATGCTGCATTACAGTCAGTAATGCCTTTGTAAGTATAATCTTTTGACTTTTCGTTGCAATTTGCACTACAGAATATATAAGCTACTTTCTTTTGCGCCATTTGGACATCAACACCCATGACTTGTGCCATTTTCTTGGCAAGTTCTTCTCCTCCGGGAGCACATAGACCGGGGAGAACTTTGCCTTCATAAACAGCATTTGCATATGCAGAACATCCTGCATAACCGCAACCTCCGCAGTTGGCACCGGGCATCATGGATTCCAATTCTTCAAGTTTTTCATCTTTTGGAATAGATAATTTTTTCTCAGCTATTGCCAGTCCAAGACCCAAAACAGCACCTAAACCGGTTATTATTAAAAAAGCATTGATTATTGCTGACATAAGAACCACCTTTTATACAAGATTCAGGTTATACAGGAGAGTCTTGTCAAAAGCCATAAAAGCAAGAGCCATAAGACCTGCTGATATAAAAGCAATTGGAACGCCCTTAAACAGCCTTCTTACAGGTTTTAATTCAAGTCTCTCTCTTATATTGCTCATTAAGACTATGGCCATAGTAAAACCAAGACCTGCTGAAACACCTGAAGTGAAAGATTCAAGCAAGTTAAATGATTCATCAACATTTATGAGAGCAATGCCCAAGACTGCACAGTTTGTAGTAATCAAAGGAAGATAAATTCCAAGTGCTTTATAAAGAGAAGGACTCATCTTTTTAAGTACCATTTCAACAAGCTGTACAAGAGCTGCAATAACAAGAATGAAAGATATTGTTTTCAAGTATTGCAAATTGAGAGGAACAAGAAGCCCTTCATATACACACCAGCAAACAACAGAAGAAACTCCGGTAACAAATGTTACGGCAAGACCCATTCCAATAGCACTTTCACTGTTTTTGGAAACACCAATAAATGGGCAAAGACCCATAAATTGAACCAAAATAAAATTACTTATGAAGACGTATGTAACAATTATTCCAATATAACTCATACACTTGTCTCCTTTCTTGCTTTTTGAGCATTATGCTCTGTTACCCAAATAAAAAGTGCTTTTAAGTAACCCATAAGAAGCAATGCTCCTGCTGCAAGAGTCAAAACTCTTACAGGATAATTTTCAATAAACGGGATATGAATAACGCCGTCCCAGTTGCCAATTGGAATAAATGTTATAGTTCCGGCTCCAAAGACCTCTCTTATTATTGATATAAGAGAAAGGGACATTGTAAAACCCAGTCCCATTCCAATTGCATCCAAAGCTGAGTCCAAAACCGAGTTTTTGCTGGCAAAAGCCTCTGCCCTACCCAAGATGATACAGTTAACGACAATAAGCGGAAGATAAACTCCCAAAGCTTCATAAACGCTTGGTAAAAATGCATGGAATACCATTTCTACAACAGTAACAAATGAAGCAATAACTACAACATAGCAAGGGATTCTGACACTGTTTGGAATGATATTTTTCAAAAGAGATATGAAAATATTACTGAACAGGAGAACAAAAAGAACTCCGGCTCCCATTCCCAATGCATTAACGAGCTGTGTTGTTACGGCAAGCGTTGGGCACATTCCCAACATGATTATAAATGTAGGGTTTTCTTTGAATAACCCTTTTGTAAGTTCTTTTATATGTCTACCATGGCAACTCATCTTGAACCCTCCTCAAGTGATTTAACATAGTCCGACCCTGCCTTAAGAGCAGATGAAATACCTGTAAATGTCATTGTTGCACCGCTTACTATTAAGGAATCGGTCTCTGAAAGCATTCCTTTAGTTGTTGGAATTGGGTTATCAGTTGAGCTTCCCTTTCCAATAAACTTATCCATATAACCCTCATTATGAGCCTTCTTTCCTACTCCGGGAGTTTCGCTGTCGCTTACAATTTTAACCGATGTAACAGCACCGTCTAAGTCATAACCCGCCAAAAGAGAAATGTCTCCTGCATAACCGCGCGTAGCAAGTTCAAGGATGTATCCTGTAACTTTGCCATTTGAAAGAAGTGTATACATGCAAGTGACATAACCGTTTTCAACAGCAGTTTCGTCTCCAATATCAAAACCGCTTGAAACTTCTTTGAGAGCTTTTGTAACTTTTTCACTTTCGTAAGCAGTAATATATGGCTGTGTAACTGAATTTACAACAGCCAAAAGAATGGCAGCAACAGCACAAATCAAAGCCAAGACAATGGCAGTTTTAATGTATTTTTTCATTTTTTAGCCACCTTTCCAAAAAGCCTTGGTTTCATGTACCTGTCTATTGTTGGTGTAATGATGTTCATCAAAAGAATTGCAACACTTGTAGCTTCCGGTAACGAACCAAATGTTCTGAACAGGAAAGTAAATGCACCGCATCCACAACCAAAAACAATCATTCCGGCAGGCGTCACGGGAGACGTCACCATGTCAGTTGCCATAAAGAAAGCTCCTAAAATAAGACCTCCTCTAAATATGTTGGCAATTACTTCTCCATGGAAAAGACCAAGACCCAAAGGAATACCGCCAAAAATCCATGTCAAAATTGCAAAAGAGCCAAGAAATGCAACAGGAATATGCCAAGTAATTACGTGCTTTATCAAAAGATAAATTCCTCCAAGAAGAAGCAACAGTTTTGAAACTTCTCCAATACAACCCGGGATATTTCCAACAAAAGCATCAACATTGTATGCACTAATGCCGGTTATATCTTGAACTTTTTGAGCAAATGATGATGTTACAAATCCTTGCTGAGTAAGTATTTGAATTGAATTAAGTCCCGCACTTTGACCTGATGAGGCAACAGTTTTTACAAGCGACAACGGAGATGCCTGACTGGAAATCTCAACTGCACTTCCAAGAGTCTTGGGAATGTCGAATGTACTCATTTGAGATGTAAATGAGAAAAATACGAATACACGTCCTGCCATAGCCGGGTTAGCCCAGTTTGCACCAAGCCCGCCAAATGTCCATTTGACAACAGCAATTGCAAAGGCCGATGCTATTGCAGGAATAAACAATGGAATTGACGACGGCATGTTCATGCCAACAAGAAGGCCCGTAACAAGAGCTGAGCAATCCCATACTGTATTTTCATTTACAATCTTACCCAAAAGGTATTCAACAAGACAGGCCGCTCCAACAGAAACAGCAAGTACCAGCAATGCCCTGAGTCCAAATACATAAATGCCCCAAATACAAGAAGGAACAAGTGCATAAACAACACTAAGCATTATCTTTTGAGTACTCATATTACTATGAAGATGAGGTGATGATGTGACTGTTTTCATTTTCTTCTCCCCATTTTCTTTCCAAGCTTCATTGCTTGAACAAGATCAAGATGAGCCGGGCAAGAGAATGCACAACAACCACACTCTTTGCAATCCATAAGGTGGTTTGCCATAGCTTCCTCATATCTTTTGTTTGTTATAAGGGCATACAACCGGGTAGGCATAAGTCCTATTGGACATGCAGAAACACACTTACCGCAATTGAGACAAGATGTTTTTCTGTAATCTTTTTTGTCTTTTATTGCAAGAATTCCGCTTGTGCCTTTTGCAATTGGAGTATTTTCGTCAAAGAAAGAAAATCCCATCATGGGACCGCCGGATATAAGCTTATCAGGCTCTTGTGAGTATCCACCGGCAAAATCAATCAAATCTTTGACTTTGGTACCAATAGGTGCAACAACGTTGCATGGATTTGAAATACACTCACCTGAGACAGTAACAGCTCTCTCAATAAGAGGCTTGTTGTAAGCTATTGCTTCAAAAACTGAATACGTTGTTCCAATATTGATAACAACAGCACCAACGTCTAAAGGAAGTTTTCCTGATGGTATTTCTCTTCCTGTTATTGCTTTTATCAACTGTTTTTCATCACCTTGAGGATACTTCATTTTAAGAAGTACAACTTCAATGGGAAGATTTTTAGATTCAATTTCTTTTTTAAGAGCACAAGAGGCATCTATCTTATTTGCTTCAATACCAATGACAGTCCTAGCCGGATTCAAGACTTTACGACAAATCATAATACCTTCAAGAATTTCACATGTTCTCTCCAGCATTAATCTGTGGTCAGCAGTAAGATAAGATTCACATTCTACGCCGTTTATGATAAGAGCATCGACTTTTTTTTCTTTTGGAACAGCGATTTTTACATGCAAGGGGAATGTAGCACCGCCAAGGCCTACAATACCCTTGTTTTTAATTTCTTCAAGTATTTTTGCACTGTCATAACTGCTGTAATCAATACGCTCTTCATACAAAGCAGGTTGCTCAAAATCCGGTTCTATTACAAAAGCATCACAAGAAAGGCTGTTTGCCATAGTTGTTTTAACAATATCTTTTATTGTTCCACAAACAGGACTATGTACATTAGCTGAAATAAAACTTGAGGCTTGCGCTATAAGCTCCCCTTTTTCAACATGTTCCCCTTTTGACTTTATAGCTAAGGCAGGAGCTCCAAGATGTTGAGAAGTTGAAACAATAAGCTCTGACGGCACAGGCAGGCGCACCAAAGCTTTAGAGTTTGACAACTCCTTCATCTCAGGAGGGTGTACTCCTCCCTTCTTGAATGTTAAAAAATGCAATTAATTTACTCCTCTGAATTTTGTTCTATCCTTTTCATTTTACAGCACATTTTCTATAATGTTAACTATGAAAATTACATTTTTTCCCGCTTTGATTAAACCTCGTTCAGTTAAAGTGTATGCTTTGGTTGGTCGTAGCGGAAC
>CAVGEF010000123.1:8685-9767 GCA_963628205.1 Bacteroidaceae bacterium | reverse complement strand
GACAAGTGGAACGCTTTATGTAAATGGTATTTCCCCCAATTGTTGGTTCAGTATCAAAGAAACAGTAAAACCGCAATATACTTTTACAAGTGATATAACACAAAAAAGTGATGATAGTCTTTCATATAAAAATGTTAATGATATATCCTTTGTTTCCAACTTGGTTGCAGAAAGCAAAGTTCTTGGGCTTACATATAAACTTTCAAACAAGATATATTCTTCAAACAAGAAAGATGTTGACGGTACGGTTTCTGAAAGTACCGCCTCGTGGGGTGAATGGAAAAAAGGTGATGTAACAGAGCACAGCCTAGAGCTCAAGAAAAAACTTGGCTTTTTTACTTTCTCTATTACAAGCACATTAAAACCGGTCAAGCAAACACTCAAGCCTTCTGTAGTTTTCTCTAATAACTCATTTACAGCAAGTGCAAATGTTTCATTCAATGAGAGTGATACCGGGTTTGAAACAGGCCTTGGAAATCTTGGTTTAAGTTATGCTAATAGCATATTATCTCTTTCTATAGCAAATGCTTATGATTTTACAAAGTATGAAGAAGATAATCTTCTTGCAGCATATTCATTTACACAAAACCTCTCGTTGAAATTCTTTAATGGAAAATTGTCTATTTCAGAAAGCATGAAGTATAAAGAGAACTTACTTCCGTCTTCAATGAATTTTGCATTCTCTCATTCGTGGGAACTTGGAAAACTGTCGTCAAGTTTTTCTTCTTCACTGTCGTTTGCCGGAAATGATAAGAAGTGGGACTTGGATGTTTTAAGGACAAATTTCAACAATAAGCTGGAACCTGTCTATTTTTGGAAAGGCAGAATAGGTCTTGAGGTATCGGCTAATGCCTCTTTTGTTTACAGTTTTTACAACCCGTATGCTACCTCTTTTTCAGTTGATTTCAGTGCAGAATTTGCCATTGCCCAATTCCTTTCCTTTAAGTTTACTGTAAGCAGTTCCAACAAGAGTTTTTATAAGTATTTTGTGGATGGAGCCTTTAGTTTTGATGCAATGGTTGAAGATTTGCTCAAGTCTTTTGATTTCTTTGGAAATGGTAGAAAATCCACCGGTTTTAATA
>CAVGEF010000123.1:7005-8675 GCA_963628205.1 Bacteroidaceae bacterium | reverse complement strand
GTTTTAATATGAGTTCTTTCTATGTGGAGTTTATTCATTACATGAAAGATTGGGATTTCTGTTGCAGTGTAGAGGGAAAACTTGTGGCTCAAACAAATGGAAAACTTGTTTGGTCTCCTGTGTACAAAGTTTATGTAAAATGGAATGCAATACCTGAACTCAAAGTTGAAAAAACAGTGGATACAAGCACGGAGGATTAAATTATATGACAGAGAGTTTTGTCTTTGAAGATACAAATGTAATGCGTACAATTTGTGGCTCAAATGACTGCAATGTGAAATATTTGGAAAAAATTTTGGGATGTGAATTATATCTCAGAGGAAATAGACTGGAATGCCACTTCAACAATGATTCTTCAGAAGAAAAACCTTCTTACATTGAGCTTTTTGCAAAACTCATGCAACGTCTTATTAATCTTGCAAATATAACAAATGATATAACAGAGTCTGAGATTTTAATGGAATTAAAAGCCTTGGAAAGCTCGCTAGATTATGAAAAAAATAAAGAGGGAGGTTCTTTGGAATCTGAGCAAAGAAATGTTGCTATTCACATTCTAAATAAAAGTGTTTATCCAAAGAGTCAAAATCAAAAGCAGTACATCAAAGCAATGGAAAGAAGCCAAATCACTTTTGCTATAGGACCTGCGGGGACCGGCAAAACTTTTCTTGCTGTAGCATATTGTTTGGGAGAATTGATGTCAGGACGTAAACAAAAAATAATTCTGACCAGGCCTGTAGTTGAAGCCGGTGAAAGTTTAGGATTTCTTCCCGGAGACCTTTCTCAAAAACTCAATCCGTACCTAAAGCCGTTATATGACAGTATGGAAGCTATAGTTCCTCCTGCTACTGTTAAACGTCTTGAAGACTCCGGCTCAATTGAAATATCACCTCTTGCATACATGAGAGGAAGAAGTATTCATAATGCTTGTATCATACTTGATGAAGCTCAAAACACTACAAAGGCCCAAATGAAGATGTTTCTTACTAGGATTGGCGAGAATTCATGTGCTATAATAACCGGCGACGTAACGCAGATTGACCTACCTAACAGTTCTTCAAGCGGTCTTATTCAGGCGCGTGAATTACTTAAAGGAATAGAAGGTATTGAGTTTCTTAATTTTAATGCAAAAGATACCGTCAGATCTCGTATAGTCCAAAGGATAATTGATGCTTATGAAAAACAACAATAAGGAAAAAGTGCAAAACTATAGACTCACTGTTATAATTTGCTATGTTGTCATGCTCTTATTTGCTGTTGCACTTCCTGCAGTTGTAAAAACGACATCCAACATGCAATATAAAACCTTGTATTCTAATTATGAGGTAGGTGAGATTGCAGAAACTTCATTGTATGCAAAAAATTCTGTAGACCTTGTAGATGAAGAGGCTACTGAGCAAAAAAAACTTGAGGCTCAAGCTCAAGTACTGCCTGTTTTTTCATATTCTCCAACAAAGACAATGGAAATTGTCAAGAAGATGGATTTGGTCAGAGACGCTTTTTTTGATGGCAACAGTGAAGTTTTAAGCTCTGTTGTAGGCACTGTCCTTTCTGCGAAATTACTTGATGATGGCACCTCATACATTTTTTCTGTTGCTTACGATATTGTAAAAGATATTTGCTCGCAGTTTTATTTTAATGCTGCTGACATAAGCCTAATTAAAGAACAAGGA
>CAVGEF010000123.1:2789-6995 GCA_963628205.1 Bacteroidaceae bacterium | reverse complement strand
GAACAAGGATATAATGCAGTTACAGTTGGAAATCTTTCAAGTGCAACAGATGATGAAAACAGACTTGAAAAAACTGTTGATTTGACTTCAAGTGCAATTATTTCTTCTGACAGTGTGGCAAATTATATTTCAGAAAAACTTGAGAATGTAGCAAACAGTCTTTCTTCCAAACAAGTACTGCTTTTAGAAGATTTGATATTTGCTATTGTAGAGCCAAATGTAGCTTACGATGAAGATTTAACACTTCAAAGACGACAAGAGGCTTCTTGTGATGTATCTCCGGTCTTTATTTCTATTACAAAAGGTGAATTGCTTATTGAAGCCAATAGGGTAGTGAATGAAGAACAAATCAGGTTACTGCACCTTTTGGGCTCCCAAAACAAGGGCCTGTCTCTGCTTGATTTCGCAGGTATTCTTGTGCTCAATGCAATTGGAATAGGATTTGGCCTTTACGTTTTTGGAATGTTTCTTGGAAGAAATAATCTTCACTATGCTCAATTCCACGTTTTACTTGCCGTTACATATGTTCTGTCAATCATTGCCACATATTTCATAATTGTTTGGATTACGAAGATAAGGCCTGAGTTTATTGTTTCATTTTATCCTATCTTCTTTTTGCCAATCTTTATGACTATGGCATCCAGTTATAAACGAATAGGTCTTATTTCTGTATTCTTGCTGTCTCTCCCAATAGCAACACTTCCAAATGCTACTGTTATGACTTTTTTCTATTGCCTACTGTGCGGGGCTTTGGCTGTTCTTCTTGTCAGATTTTTCAACAAGAGAATTGACATGGTTTACCAATGGTTTTTCTCTTGCGTGATTTGTTCTGCAGTGGCAATTTTATTTGTAGTCATAGATGGAGCTGATTTTACAGATATTTTCATGATACTTTTGGGTGTTCTTTTCAATGTATCTACAGCTTATATTCTTTTATCTTTTACGATGCCAATTGTTGAGAAAGTATTTAACCTTCCTACAGTATTCAGGCTTTACGAACTGGCATATAGAGATACTCCAATCCTTACCCGCTTGTCTCAGGCAGCTCCAGGTACATACAGTCATAGCCGTGCTGTTGCCGATTTAGCAGAAGCCGGCGCCCGTGCAATTGGAGCAAATGCTCTTTTAGCCAGAGTTGGCGGACTATACCACGATATTGGAAAAATTGTTCATCCTGAGTACTTTGTTGAGAACCAAAGCGGTGTAAACAAGCATGATGACATAAGTCCAAGTTTGTCTGTCGCTGTTATTAAAAGCCATGTCAAAGTAGGTGCAGACAAGGGAAAAGAAGTAGGTCTTCCTCCTGAGGTCATAAAGATAATTGCAGACCACCATGGCAATGATGTCATTCAATATTTTTACCATGAAGCTTTGGAGGTGCAAGCTGCATCCCAAGACAACAAGGGAGAAACCGTAAAGGTGGCAGATTATTCATACAATGCCGATATCCCTGACTTCCCTGAGTGCGGAATTGTAATGCTTGCTGACAGTATTGAAGCTGCAAGTAGAACTGTAACTCCAAATGCCGGTAAATTCCTCAAACTCATTGATACGATTGCAATGGGCAAAATTGAAAGAGGCCAGCTTGACAACAGTGGTCTTACAATGCATGACATAAAAGTTCTAAGTGATTCATTTGTGAAAACACTTGTAGCAAGATATCATTCCAGAATTGAATATCCCGATGATGACGATGATTGATGAATGTGTTAAACAAGTTATTATACGGTAAGGAGATAAATAATGGGAAACCAAATTGATGTTTGCTATGATGAAAAAGACTATGAAATAATTGCACCGGAGAGTTTTGTTCTGTCTTATCTTGAAGAAGTGCTAAAAGCCTTAAATTTGAGCAATGTTGAGTTTTCTGTTTCTTTCATTGATGAAAAACACATGCATGATCTTAATTTTGAATACCGTAATATTGACGACAGTACAGACATTTTGAGTTTTGCAGCAGAAGACGAGGCTCTTGACGATGTTCCTTTTATTTCTTTAGATGAAAACCGCATTCTTGGAGATATTCTTATATGTCCACAAGTAATGGAAAGAAATGCTAAAACTTTTGGAGTCCCGGTTCAAGAAGAATTGCGACGTCTTCTTATCCATGGAGTTCTTCATTTGTCCGGTGAAAATCATACAACAAATGATGCAAGTGAGCCCATGCTCATAAAACAAGAACAACTCTTAACTTCAATAAAACTTTGATTTTTTTACAAACGACCTTGGGAGACAAGGCCGTTTTTTATTTCTTCAAGTGCATCATCAAGTATTGAGGAGTTTGTGTAGTATTTGGCATCTTTTGAGCAAATAAAGACGACGTATTGAGGATTTTCATCTGAAATAATTGATATTGTAGATGTTGTACCGTTTTCGCCAGACAGCAGTTCCTGCAAGCTTTGTCCTGTGTAGAGCTCTTTTTGCATTGTAGACGCGCTTTCATCTACAGACATGTCTGCATTATGAGCTGTTGTTTTTTCAATGACCTGAACGCTGTCAATTTGGACTTTTGATGACTCAATGAACTCAGGCAGTGCCAAGTTTTCACCGTGAGACTCATAGTTTTCATTTGGCTCATAAAACGGATATGTTGTGCATGCTCTTATTTTGCCTGTTGCAATGTCTATTATGCCGGCTGCAACATATTTGGGGTTTTGCAATTCATATACTTGCTGTACGACTAAGTCCAAAAGATACTGTACGTCTAAATCAAGTGTAAGATATATGTCACGGCCGTAGGTTGTGTCTGTATTGAATTCCGGTATTGGGAAAAGGTCTTGTCCATATACTTCTTCTATTGACTGTATAAGCTGTATTGCATGAAATGCGGCAGGGTAGGTGCGCATATATTGTTTTTTTACATAAACCAAGCCTTCAAATCCTTGTTCTTCAAGGTCGCTTTCAAGTGCATTTTTTGTATCAATGTCTATGTTTTTTTTAACAAGAACATTCTTCTTTGCGGTTAAATTGTTCTGTTTTTCCTCTTCATTGAAGAGTGATATGATTTCATCGGGCGTTGTATTGAGGTGCAGGCTTAGGGTTTGTATGACAATGTTTGAGTCTGCGCAATCGCTTGTTGCATAGACGTTGTAAACAGGAATGTCCATTGCAAGAATTCTGCCGTTTTTGTCGTAAATTGTGCCTCCTACTACGGTTGTTGCAACATTTGGATTTATATATTTGCCGGCTTTTGGACCTGTGCTAATCATGAGGTCTGCAAGTGAGACTATAAGTATTGCAAATGTTATGAATGCCAAAGAAAACAGTAAAGTTGCTCCCTTTCCTTTGCTCTTGTTATTCGTTGAAGAATTCATGCCAATATAGTACAATCAAGTTCCAAGTATTGTCGAGAGGTGTTATTACGAGCAGAGTTAGAAACTATGACGACATGACAGACAATAAAGTCTCAAAACGTAGTGGAACTTCTTCAAAGTTGCTGTTTGTAACAATACTTCTTTCTCTTGTAATTTGCATTTTGGCTGTTTTGATTTGGATAAATATCTTGAAATCAAAAGACTTGGCAAGTGATAATTACAATAACAGTTCAAACAATACGTCAAATAATACTTCTACAAGTTCATCTTTAGGCTCTTTTTCAACTGGAGGTGTTACCGGTGATGCGTCTTTGACAAATCAAATACAATTTTCTTCCGGCTCTTCTGAGGAGAATCTTTCTGCTTTATTGGATTTTTCTGAAAATTTGGAACAAGTTTCCTCTGGTGCAGTAGAAGAAGAGAGCCCAACAGTTGCAGTTTCTATGGATATAGACAGGGCTTTAGAGCTTGTAAATTCTACAAATGCTACTTCAAACGAGCTTTTTGATGATGTTTCTTCGCAAGATTTTGTTTCAAAGGATGAGACACTAGGTGATGTTGTTAAAACGGAAGTTGAGATTAAGAAACCGGCTATTGCTCAAAGCTTGAATGTTTCTCAGCAATCTACGCTTTCCAGAGATATTGTCAAATATACTGAATATGTTATTCAAAACGGTGATTCTCTTGAGTCTATTGCCCAAAAATTCTCTATAACACGGGAAACGCTTATTTCTGTAAACCAAATAAAGAGCACTTCATCGCTTTTCATTGGTTCTACGCTTTTGATTCCTGATAGAAACGGAACTCTTTATACTGTCAAAGAGGGCGATACTCTTTCTTCCATAGTTCAGCAATTGAATTTGACTTTAAGCTGGAAAGCTCTAAGTGATGT
>CAVGEF010000123.1:2178-2779 GCA_963628205.1 Bacteroidaceae bacterium | reverse complement strand
GATGTTAATGGGCTTAGAAATGAAACTGTAAATGCAGGTGATAAGCTTTTTATACCTTTGGAGGATGTCCGGGAAAACGGCACAATTTCTTCCACAAGTGAGCCTTCTTTCATACTTCCAAACAGTAATGCTATAACAGTTGCTTTATATAATCAAAAAGTGGCTGATCCTCTTGGCAACAGTGCAATTCAACTTGACGGTATTCTTTTGCAATCTAATGACAAAGAAGAAGTTGTTGCATCTGAAACAGGAGTTGTTATTGATAAAGGTTTCAACGACAACGGTACTGGATTTGTGAAAATTCTTCACTCAAGCGGTTATACTACTTACTACGATTATCTCTCCAATATTTGTGTCAGCAGTACAGACAAGGTCTCTCAAGGTGACGTAATTGGCTATTTTGCTACAGGTTCTACTAATTTTTTGTACCCGACTATTTTATTCAAAATTGAGCAAGACGGCATTTCTTTGGACCCTTATTCATTCTTGTAAATATATTTCAAGGAAGTCTTTGCAAAAATCTCCAAGCAAAAAAATATCCCAAACACCGGAGGTTTTTGCAAAAACCTCACCAAATTGATGTTTGGGACGTTAAACAGTT
>CAVGEF010000123.1:0-2168 GCA_963628205.1 Bacteroidaceae bacterium | reverse complement strand
ACAAATCTGAAAAACTATCATCTGAAGTATTAATTTCAAAAACAGAATTGGTAAGTGTTGCAATTACGAATTTTCCTGATGTATTCGCAACAATATTGGATACTGTAGTTGTTCTTAAATCTGTTGAGTATCCGTTTGTATTGTATGTAGCAATAGCATATGTGGTTTCATCTCCACTTGTTATAGTAAGTCTTTCAAAATAATTTGTTATTTTATAAACAACATAGGTTTTTGTAGTATCAGAAGTGTCTGTATAAGAGAAAGAATAAACTTGTCCATATGGAAGTGATGACAAATCTGTACTTGTGTCTTTTATAGTAACAGTGGCTGAGCTTACTGTTGTACTACTGGCAATTGAATAAATATTGCCGCTTCCGTCAACTAATAAGTAAGAAGTATCACTTAAAGGTTGGAAATTGCGAATATCTACACCATATGATGTGTCAGTGGATGTAAGTGTTGTTTCAAGGCACTTTGTACAGTCTTTCTTATAGACTGTGTAGACATAACTTGTATTAGAATCTGTTGTAGTTTTACATTTAATAAAAACATAATCTCCATTTTCCAATATTGTATAATCATCACTTGAAAGAGAAACGGCAGTAGTAGATGATGCATTTAGAAAATTAAGTTTATATGTATTACTTGTATCGTCAAAATTAACATAAACACCATTTACCAAAAGATTTTTGACATTTGAAACTTGTGTAGTAGATTCTTCTTTAGAACTAGCATTTTCATATTTGATAAGACTTGTTTCTGTAGAGCCATCTGATTGCGTAAGTACATACAAATCACCGCTTGTTGTAAGACACGCGCTTTTTATTTTTGCATCACTTGTAGAAGATGCGATTGTTGTGACTTCTTTGGAGGTACTATTTATGGCAATTACAGAAGAATCGGTTTGCACATAATGAGAAGTGTTATATTGTCCCAAATATGCCAATATTTTAATTCCGGCATCGTTTTGTGAAGATGCGATTTTTGAAAAGATACCTTCTTGAGCATCCATATTGCAGGAGCAGAGAACTATGGCCAACAAGAGTATTGGTATAATGAAAAGTGATATTTTTTTCATATTATGTCTCCTATCAGTGGCGATATGATACGACAAGTGCAAGTGGAATCATCCCAAAAAATGCACTGCTGTCGCTTTTGCCGGAATTTTTGGTATATAACTCTGCTGTGGTTGTTATGCCTGCTTCAATTCCAATGCCCCAGGATTCTGTAACGTAGAATGATGGCTGAATTGTAAGACTTGCATATGGCGCAAGATATTTGTTTTCATCATATTTTATGAATGTCATTCCAAGGTTTGCAGACAAAGCCAGGTCAAATAAACCTGTCTGAACAGGTACATACGTAAGTTTTGCTGTGATTGGAACTGATGTAAAAAGCTCAGGAGTAAGAGAATTTATAAACTGGTAACCTAATTCACCGCCAAGTGCAAGGTTTCCTGTTAAATAACCCTGGTATGAGATAGAGGCAATTCCACCGACTTTTTGCATGTGAATGTCTGAAAAATATTGGTTTCGACTTGAATCACTTATAAATGTAAGAAAAGCGGGGAAGTCTACGCCGGCTCTGAATGAAAATACCTGATCGCCTGTTTCATAGTACTTATTGGCACAAAAAACCGGTGAAAGGACAAGTATTAGCAAAATAAGAATAAAAGTAGCACTTTTTTTCATTTGTACCTCTCAATTATTTGACATTACAGAGGTTTTTGCAAAAACCTCTAAAGTAACTTTCAAGAACTTTTGGGCTTTGAAAATTACCCGTTAGCGTAATTCTACCAAAAATTCCTAACTTTGTGGATATACCAACGGCATTACCAACACAAAAACACACAATAATGGATTTTCGTTACTATTTTGTGGTACACTAAAGCCCGCATCTTTCAAAGGAGGTCCAACACATTGATTCTTTCAGGAAAAGAGCTAAGTCAAATAGTCAATAAAAATACTTCCCGGCTATGCCAAAAGTTTGAAAATAAATTTTCCAGAAAGCCATGTTTGGCTGTTGTGCTTGTTGGAGATAACCCTGCAAGTGTGACATATGTTAAAGGCAAAAAGAAAGCTTGTGATGAAATTGGAATATCTCATATAGATTACACTTTTGATGCTTCAATTTCTCAAAAAGAGCTTCTTGAGCTTGTTGCATCACTT
>CAVGEF010000122.1:0-2779 GCA_963628205.1 Bacteroidaceae bacterium | reverse complement strand
AACAAGCGCTGTTCATATTGCAACTGCCCATCATACATTGAACCTAAAGTGCATGATGTCACCGTCTTGGACAATATACTCTTTGCCTTCTATGCGAAGCCGGCCGGCTTCTTTTACCTTTGCTTCGCTTCCGTACTTAAAGAGATCTTCACAGCTGTAGACTTCTGCTTTGATAAAACCTCTCTCAAAATCAGTATGAATTACACCGGCAGCCTGCGGGGCTTTATAACCGGCACGGAAAGTCCAAGCCCGGTCTTCATCTGAGCCGGCTGTAAAGAACGTTCTAAGACCCAGTGTTTCATAAGCTGTGCGAATCAAAACATTCATGCCGCTTTCTTCAAGGCCTAATGCTTCCAAGAATTCACTGCGTTCTTCAGGAGTGTCTAATGATGCAATCTCAGATTCTGCTTTGCCGCATATACACACAACAGGAGCATTCTCTTTAGATGCAATTTCTTTTACAGTCTTAACATAGTCATTGTCTTGACCTATGGCATTTTCGTCTATGTTGCACACAAAGATAACAGGTTTCATAGTTATCAAATGAAGGTCATAAACCAAAGCCCTTTCTTCAGGATCAGTGATGAGGCTTCTTGCACTTTGTCCTTGACCCAGTCCGGCAAGAAGTTTTTCATAAATTGGAACTAAGGTAGCAGCATCTTTTGCATCTTTGGAAATACGGGCAAGCTTACTTTGTTTTTGATAACGCTTGTCTACAGTCTCCCAGTCTGCAAGAGCCAGCTCTATGTTTATGGTTTCTATGTCTCCTGCCGGGTCAATTTTGTTATTTACATGGATGATATCCGGGTCATCAAAACAACGCACAACGTGAGCAATTATTCCAACTTCTCTAATATTTGCCAAGAACTTATTTCCAAGTCCCTCACCTTTGGAAGCTCCGGCTACAAGACCTGCAATGTCCACAAATTCTGTAACAGCAGGAATAACCTTTGCTGTGGGTATGAGCTCAACAATCTTATCAAGTCGTGAATCCGGAACATTTACTATTCCTACATTTGGTTCAATTGTACAAAACGGATAATTTGCAGATTCTGCTGGTGCGCTTGTTAAAGCAGAAAAAATCGTGGATTTTCCAACATTTGGAAGTCCAACAATACCACAATTCAGTCCCATATTGTCCTCCGGCGAATGAATACTAACATTTTTTCGAACATTGCTCCACACCGGTTGAAAAAACTGAGACCACTTTAACTTTCTTTAACTTTCTTCAACAAGTTTTCCGGCAAGCTGTCCGCAGGCACCCTTTATTGAGCGACCCTTGCTTATTCTTATCGTATAAGGGATATTCCGCTTTGAAAGAGCATTTGTAAAAGACTTGATTTCTTCAGGCGTAGGAGTTTCAAACTCAAGCTCATTGCAAGAATTAAACGGTATCAAATTAACAATAACTTCCAGCCCGGAGCAGAATTTTTTAAGCTCGTTGGCATCGGTCTCAAAAATGTTGACATCGTGAATCATGCAATATTCAAACGTAAAACGACGGCCCGATACTTTTTGAAATCTCACAAGAGCTTCTCTCAAGAAAGAAAGGTTGTAAGCTTTGTTCACAGGCATGAGAGAAGTGCGTTTTTCGTCGTTGGCAGTTACTAACGACACTGCAAGTTTAACCGGAATTTCACGCTTGGAAAGCTCCAAAATCCCGGGGACCACACCGCAAGTTGAAATCGTAATTCTTCTGTGGCTAATGTTATAACCCTTTGGGTCGTGCAAGAACGAAATAGCATTTGCTACATTATCCAAGTTTGCAAGAGGCTCTCCCATGCCCATAAAAACAACGTGAGTTATAGTCCTTGGATATGCTTGTAACATAGAGCTCAACGCCATACGGCTTAAATGCGCAAATTGCTCTACTATTTCAAAAGAGAACAAGTTTCGTTTCAAGTGCAGTGTTCCTGTTCTGCAAAATTTGCAACCCATTGCACAACCCACCTGACTTGAAAGACATGCCGTCAAATCGCCTTCTTTGTCTACTAGCAGCACGCACTCAATTATGCTTTTGTCAAAAAGCTCGAGTGCAAGTTTTACATTTCCTTGCGAATCTGTTTGAGAGGCTGCAATCTTTGATGAAAATATAGACCGATATTTCGAAGTAAGCTCATTTCTAAGTGCCAACGAAAGGTTTGTCATTTCATCAAACGAAGTGGCTCCTTTTACAATCCATGAATAAATTTGCTGTCCTTGAAATTTTTTCTCAAGTCTCAAAAGTTCTGCAATTTGGTCAGGCTTCTTTGCAAAAAGAGAAAAAACTTCATTTTCTTTATTTACTGTCTCATTTTTTTCGTTTTGAATGTCAGTTTTCATATCTTTATTCACAGTTTGACGTCTTAAATAAAAGGGCCGCAAAAGCAGCCCTCAAGATAAAAGTTTCAGAAAAGGATTTTACAAAAAGAGCTTTGTAAAATCCTATAATACGGGTCTGTGTAATCAAATGTGATACAGGCAACCAAGTGCAGCATTCCAGGAAATTCCGCTTGTCAAGCCCTCTGCAAGAGCAATTGCGTATCCGCAACCACCTCTGAGATAAACTGTGAAGTCACCTACATCTTTCCAATTCCAATCATAGCTGAGAGCACCGGTTCCGCGGAATGCAAGCTTAACACCCGGGTTGTCTCCAAGGACAATATTTGCTCCTGCTTGAAGACCAACATTGACATCAATAGTAGCCTTGTCAATTTTGATTTCGCCAACTTTGTACTGCCCTCCAAGAACAGCATCAATGTAATAAGGCTTAATAAAACCAAAAGCAGCTGTGATGTAT
>CAVGEF010000121.1:0-8097 GCA_963628205.1 Bacteroidaceae bacterium | reverse complement strand
AAAAGGGCCTTGTCAGTCAAAAGGTCTGCAACCTTTTTTGCTCCGGAAGCGAAAACTTCTTTTTTATCACATTTTTTGTCACATTTTTTGTCACATTTTTTATTACATTTTTTATCACATGCTTTTTTACTCAACTCATTTTCTTTCACATAATCTTTCACATATTCAAGAGCCCGCGCCATAGTAACAAGACCTTCTGTTACTAAATCAATACCCTCTATATAGCCTAAAGGTGGCACATCTTTATCTTCATAATGAAGGCTTACTTTAAGAGGTTTTTCCAATTTTTTTGCAACAACTTGGGCTGTTGTACCACCGCATACAATATGAAGACCTCTTGAACTCAAAAACAAATCAAGAGATGCATCGTCATCACAAGCACAAGACGAAAGTCCAAAAAGAATGTTACACGGCATGTCAGACTGCACAAATTACACCTTGGATTTGATTTCTTTTTCGTAAAAATCTACAACATTTGAAGGCATAACAGAGAAGATATTTTCTCCAATTGTAACACATACACCATTTTGGCAATTTCCGGTACAAAAAGAGCCGTCAAGCTCAACAGTGTCAGCAAGGCCGTCACGTTCAACCAAATCCTGCAACGTTTCAACAACTTGCCTGGCACCTTTAAGATGACAAAGCGAACCAACACAAATAGTTACCTTCAAAATAAAGCTCCTTTTAGAAGTTTTTGCAAAACCTCTTTAATTTACAAAAAATACTTGCCGTAAAATTCTCTATCCATACGATTTCCAACAGAATATTTCATAGCTGACACAAAAGGAATCCATTTATTTACAGCATATGCAGTTGTTGGAGCTTTTTTGCAATACAAATCAAGATAGCTTCGTGCAACCTCATCTCCAAATTTTCGCAAAAGAAGAAGATACGTCACAGCAGCATCATTATCACCTAAGCCCAAACATGCCTTAGACCAATCCAAAATGAAATGACGTCCGGTATCGGTTTGTATAATGTTGGAAAAAGTAAAATCTCCATGGCAAAGCTCGTCGCCGTCAGGCATGGATTCCAAATTGCGCAAAAGTGCCAATTTAACAGAAGTCGCCAACATAGAAGATTCCACCCTTGCACGAATCAAGCCCTTTGACGAAGGCAACCCGCAATACGTTTTAGTGTGCACGTGAACCTGCAAGTCGACAAATTTCTCCAAAAAGTCAAACTTTCTTGACGGCTCTTTTGCATAAAGCTCAGCCAAAGAATGGCCTTTCACATAGTCCGATATTATCGTCCACCGCCCCTCATGCTCTACTACAGAATGAAATTTAGGAACATCCAAACCAACTTCTGCTGCCACAGAGAGGAAAAAAGCTTCCTGCAAAATATACGACATTGGAACAGAATTCCTGAATGCTTTAATAGAAAAATTACCGTCATGATAAACTGTCTTATCATTTCGTACCGCAATTATTCTATCAAGGTTCATCTTCTATTCCTTATCGTTTTACGCTTATCAAGCTTGCGCCTTCCTGTTCACTATGCCTCAGACACAACGCTTTTTGGAGATATAACAGGATTATCTATAATACTGCGTTTTGCAAGAATCATTTGTTCTATAAACATTTGATCCAGTTTTGTAAGAGAGTAATCTTTTTTATGGATAAGAACATCTTTGTAAGTACGCTCAACGCCCTCACAACGTCTTTGAACTAAATTATAACGGTCCAAAATTGCCTGAGGAACCGGAGATACCCACATAAAACATTCATTGTTTTTATTCAAAAGCTCAAACTGACTTCCCCTTTCAAAAACAAATATCCTTTGGGTTGAATCTTCAAAAAGCTCTTCTTTGCTGGCAGTTGTAGCAGGTACAGACGGCACATACGGGTCTGCATGCGCTACTTGGATAAAATAAGAAAGGTCATCTAATATAATTGTGTCTTGATAAGCAAGAGGACAATCTTTATTCATCAAAAGCACATAATTGAATTCTGCAACAAGCTCGTACGAAAAATTCTTTTCATCAAGCATCTTTTTATAGTATTTATCATTGCTTTCTGCGTACCTGACAACTCCAAGTTTGTAATCATCCTGAATCATGTTTTGAATAACCATTCTTGAATTTGTTTCCATGTAGAACAAATCTATGACATCATTTGGGTCAAGCATGTTTGAAAAATTAGCAAACCCCTCTGCAATATAGGATGCTCTTGGAGTAGAAACAGAAAACTTTTTCTTTGAAACGGTTCCAGTTTTCAGAATGTACTCAACTTCATCTACCTGCTTGAGAATATTTTTGGCATATTTTACGAACACTTCACCCTCAGGAGTAAGTGTCATACCTTTAGAGCTACGGTCAAACAGCGTAAGCCCCAACCCTGTTTCAAGCTCTTTTATAGCCCTACTCAGATTAGGCTGCCCAACGCATAAAGTTTCAGCTGCTTTGTTGATTGAATTGGTTTCTGCAATCTCTACAGCATATTTCATGTGAAGCAGGTTCATGGGCTCAATTATGAAGATAAAATGCCGTTTTGTACAGACTTACAACAATTTTTAGGGCAATTCACATCTTGTTTTACGACTTTTAGATGTTTTTGCAATCTATCATATAATGCTTTCTTGACGAGTGGTGGCAATTGTGTTAGTAGTTAAACTAATTAGTCAAGCAAAGACTTTTGAAAACTTTTGAAAACATGTATTAAGACCTTGTTTTGAAACCTGTTCTTGAAACTTACTTGACAATTTTTATTTGCCCTGTTTTTGGGCGCAAGGAGTTCTTGTCCATTATGGATGACGGTAGTAAACCTCCTCTGTTAGGAGTATTTCTTTTGCTGCTTAGCGCAGCCTATTTCGCAATTACAGAGACATCAATCTCATCAGTATCAAAAAACAGACTAAAAGCCTTGGCAGAACATGGCAATAAAGGAGCAAAAAGGGTTCTTTCTGTTCTTGACCTGTTCGACCAGGCAATATCGACAATTCTTATTGGCACAAATATTGTCCACATTTCAACAGCAGGAGTTGTAACAGTCTATGTAACAAAAAGATGGGGTCTCAGTGCTGTTTCAATATCAACCATTGTTACCACAATAGTAGTTTTCTTCTTTGGCGAAATGCTTCCCAAAAGCGTTGCAAAAAAATATCCGGAAAAACTTTCAATGATATGTGTGACGCCTTTGATGTTCTTTATGAAACTTTTTAAGCCTGTTTCTTTTATACTCACTAAAATTGGTCAAACAGCTGCAAAACATACCGGAGAGGAGTCTCAGGTATCAGTTACTGAAGACGAGCTACAGGACATAATCGAAGACATGACACAAGAAGGGGCTCTTGATGAAAATCAAAGTGAGCTTATTACCTCTGCTCTTCAATTTGGAGATGTCACTGTAGAAAGTATTCTTACACCAAGAGTGGATATTTGCGCATTGGACATAACAACAGACTCTGCCTCTATATTAAAAACCATAAAAGAAGAAACCCATAGCAGACTTCCTGTTTACGAAGGCTCAATAGACAACATTATTGGAGTCCTGCAAATAAGAAAATATTTGAAAGCTTATCTTCAAAGTACAAAAGCTCCGGATTTGCGTTCTATGCTTGACGAAGTTTACTATGCCCACCAAAGCATGGAAATTCATGAGCTTTTGCCTGAAATGTCAAAACGAAAGCTCAATGTTGCTGTCATTACAGACAACTATGGCGGAACCTTGGGAATTGTTACCATTGAGGATATTTTGGAAGAACTCGTGGGCGACATTTGGGACGAAGAAGACGTAATAGAAGTTCCAATTGTCAAAAATAATGACGGCAGTTTTGTTGCAGACTGTGAAGAAACTTTGGCTGATGTCTTTGAAGCTGTTGGTTTTGATGACCCTAATGCCAATGATAAAGACACTGCAAACCTTCTTCTTGGAGAATGGGTATATGAACAGTTCACTGAAATTCCAAAACAGGGAGACAGTTTCAACTACTATACTCTAAAGATTACTGTACAGGAAATGGACCACAACAGGATTTTGAAAGTAAAAATTGAAAATAACATGACACAAGAGGACCCCAAGGAAAGCTCAAAAGAGAGCCAAAAAGAGGACCATAAAGAAAACAAAGTACAGGAAAATAAGGCTAATAACGAATCACCTTGCGCTCCTGTGTTATCTCAGGATAAGGAGGACTTAATATGACAGCTCTTTATCTTGTAATTTTGGGAATTATCATTTGCTTGTGTTTTTCTGCATTTTTTTCTGCCTCTGAGATGGCATTTTCTTCATGCAATTCGTTGCGTTTGGAAAGCATACGTGATGACAAAGAAAAAGATTGGAAGAAAGCTGCCAAAGCACTTTCAGTAGTAAACAACTACGACCAGGCTCTGAGTGCAATTCTCATTGGAAACAATCTTGCAAACATTGCAGCATCATCTCTCAGTTCTGTTTTGATTATTCTCATAATGACATCTGCGGGCCTTAATCCGGATAATTACGGCTGGCTTTCAACATTGGTTATAACAGTTTTAGTAATCATTTTTGGTGAAACAATGCCAAAAATCAGTGCAAAAAGAAATGCAACCTCAATTGCAATGAAAACTGCTCCTTTTATCAGTTTTCTCATGGCTCTTTTCAAGCCTGTAATTTGGCTTGTTGTAAATACAATTGCACTTATTACAAAACCTCTTAAAGGTGAAACTTATATCAATCAGGAAGAGTCCGTAGAAGAGCTGCAATCAATCATTGAAACTGCAGAAGATGAGGGAATAATTGATGAAGATGACTCAAACCTCATGCAAGCTGCCATTGATTTTGCAAGTGTGTCGGCAATGGATGCCATGACAGCACGTGTAGATGTTTGCGCAATTGATATTGAAGACTCATGGGAAGATATTAAAAAAACAATTGATTCTTCCATTTACTCTCGCCTTCCCGTTTATGAGGGCACAATAGACAATATTATTGGAACACTGCACCTTAACAAATTCTTCAAAACACTTGCAAATGTTGAAAATCTTGAAGACTCTCAAAATGAGGTACAAAATCAAGAGCAATGTCCAATTGACATCAGAAGCCTGCTCAAACCACCTTGCTACGTCTACAAGACAATGAAACTGCCAAAGGTATTGAACCAATTAAAGAGCGCAAAACAGCACCTTGCAATCGTGACAGACGAATACAGCGGCACACTTGGCATCATTTCAATGGAAGACGTTTTGGAGCAAATTGTAGGTGAAATCTATGATGAAACCGATGTCGTTGACCCTGAGCTTGTCAAACATAACGATACAGAGTTTGAAGTCGACGGCGGAATGCCTGTTGATGATCTTTTTGAGCTTGCAGGCATCAATGAAGATGATTTCGAAGCTCAAAGCAACACTGTAGGCGGTTGGACAGTAGAAGAGATTGGCTCATTTCCAACAGAAGGCGACAGTTTTACTTTCCGCAATATGACTGTAAAAGTCATAAAGATGGACGGCCTTAGAGTTGAGAAAGTAATGGTCAAAATTGAGCCAAAAGACGACGAAAACTAAGTTTCATTTGAAGAGTTTTTGCAAAACTCTTCAAATATCAAGAACAAGAATTTGGGGAAGTTTTTTTGATCTTTCATGATTAAAAACAGCTTCCCCTATTAATTTTGATACCTCCTGTGAGATTATGAGAGCACCAAGACTCTTATCTGCCAAGGCCTTCTCAAAAGCTTTTCTTGCTTGTTCGCGACTGGAAACACTTACAGCATCTACTCCAAAATTTGCAAAACCTCGCGAAGTATCTTCATTTGCAATTACTCTGTATTTCATAAGCACAATAATAACACAGGCGTAGATTTTACAGAACATCTTTTGTGCAGTTAAGAAGTGATTAAGAAATGAGGCTACGAAATAAAGTGGCACGAATATTTATACAAAATTTTGTTGTATATTTTGAATTACTATTCTAGACTTTCCAGTAAGTGGTCCAAGGTTTTGCACATTGCGTAAACCTTGGAAAAGTGAAAGAGCTTGTTTTGATATACTTCAGGTTCTTTTAGTCTAAATAGGGGGAATAATATGACAGGTATTCCATTACTTATCGTCTTTGTTCTTGCAGTTGCTCTAATGATTATTGCAATTTCAAAGTGGAACGTACACCCATTCTTATCAATTATGGGAGTATCTCTTATTCTTGCTTTAGTAGCAGGTATTGATATCACCAAAATTGCCGATGTAATCGGTTCGGGCTTCTCCGGGACATTCACCTCAATTGGTATTGTCATCATTTTTGGTGCTCTTGTCGGAGTTCTTCTTGAAAAGACCGGCGCTGCATTAAAAATGGCAGACTGCGTAGTAAAACTTGTTGGCAAGAAAAACCCTGAGCTTGCAATGCTCATCATGGGCTGGATTGTATCAATCCCTGTTTTCTGCGATAGCGGATTTGTTATCTTGAACCCAATCAGAAAAGCATTGGTCAAAAAGACAGGAAAGAGCTCAGTTGCATGTACAGTATGTCTTTCAATGGGCCTTTATATTTCCCACTGTTTCATTCCACCTACACCGGGTCCTATTGCTGCAGCAAACACACTATTTGGTGGAATTGGCCAAGAAGTAAACCTTCTTTTAGTCATGGCAATTGGTGCATTGTGTTCAATCCTTCCAATGATTGCAGGATACATCTTTGCAATGAGAATTGGAAAGAAAGTCAAAGCAAAAGACGAAGCCGATGCATCAAATACAGCAGAATCTTATGAAGAACTCGTAAAGAGCTACGGCAAGCTTCCAAACGCTTGGGCAGCATTTGCTCCTATCGTAGTACCAATTATTCTCATGGGACTTGCTTCTGCTCTCTCAATGGCAGGAAAGAACATTCCGTTCTTCGTATTCCTTGGAAAACCAATCATTTCTATTGCTGTTGGTGTTCTCCTTGGCGTAGGACTTCTTGCTTCTGCAGGTAAGATGAATGAGTTCTATGAAATTACAAATGACACTCTCAAGACTGTTGGACCTATCCTCTTTGTTACAGCAGCAGGTGGCGTTCTTGGTAAAGTAATTTCTTCAAGCAACCTCATCAACTTCATTACAGACAATGCTTCCGTTCTTAAAGCCATGGGTCTTGTATTCCCGTTCTTGCTTGCAGCTATTCTCAAGTCTGCACAAGGCTCCTCTACAGTCGCTATCACAACAACAGCCGGTATTCTTGCTCCAATGATGCAAAGCCTTGGTTTTGCAACACCAATGTATGTATGTCTCGTTACAATCGCAATTGGTGCAGGTGCCATGGTTGTTTCTCATGCTAACGACTCATACTTCTGGGTTGTTACAAACTTTGGAGAAATGGACACACAAGACGGTTACAAGACACAAACTCTTGGAACTTTAATTATTGGTGTTGCAGCTCTAATCAACGTTTTGATTGTTTCAATCTTTTGTTGATTATCCTGCTTTAATTCTTTGTTGAGAAGAAACTTCTCAACACAAATTTTTCAAATGGGCGGACACAAAAAATGTCCGCTCATTTACTAAAATGCTGTATAGTAAGGTTTTGTAAAAGCCTTAAAACTTAAAAGTGTAAAACTTGAAAGTTCAGCATGGGAGGTTACTTGTGAATAGTGTTGCAAAAAAAATCATT
Organism: Bacteroidaceae bacterium; assembly: GCA_963628205.1. Classification (GTDB taxonomy): domain Bacteria; phylum Spirochaetota; class Spirochaetia; order Sphaerochaetales; family Sphaerochaetaceae; genus UBA9732. Next base: position 550 of record CAVGEF010000121.1, on the reverse strand, counting down.
GATGAAGCGCTAAAGGATGCTCTTCCTGACAGTGCTGTAAAGAAAGCTCTGAAAGAAATTAAATTCAAAGATGGCAAACTTATAATGATTGCCGTTGGAAAAGCCTCTTGGCAAATGGCAAAAGCCTCATATGATGCACTTGGAGACAAAATTGACAGCGGTGCTGTCATTACAAAATATGGTCATAACAAGGGCCCAATAGGAAATATTGAGATTTATGAAGCAGGACATCCTGTATCTGATGCCAACACTTATACTGGAACCCAAAGATGTATTGAGCTTGTAAGCGGTCTTTCAGAGAACGACAACGTTCTTTTCTTAATAAGCGGAGGCGGAAGTGCATTGTTTGAAAAACCTCTTGTCTCTGAACAGGAAAGCCAAGACATCACAAAACAATTATTGGCATGCGGTGCAGACATTATTGAAATGAATACTTTAAGAAAACGCCTTTCTTCTGTCAAAGGCGGTCGTTTTGCACAACTGTGCGCTCCTGCCCATGTAGATGCAATCATTCTTTCAGACATCATAGGAGATCCTCTTGATATGATAG
>CAVGEF010000120.1:0-4990 GCA_963628205.1 Bacteroidaceae bacterium | reverse complement strand
CTTTTGTCCCTTGTTCGAATTTGAATGAAAAACTAAGAGCCTGTTACGGCAAAAAGATTGATAAACGACTTTCCAAAGCTGCAATGGAAACATTGGCCATAGTTGCTTATTCTCAGCCAATAACAAGAAGTGAGATTACAAAAATCAGAGGAGTTGTTTCAGACTCAATCATTAGAATTTTAAGAGAAAGAGATTATATAAAAGTTGTTGGAAGAAAAGATGTTCAAGGACATCCCTGCTTATATGGTACGACAAGAAAGTTCCTTTATACGTTTAAGCTTGAGTCAATAAGCAATTTACCAAGACTTTCTGAAATTGACAGACAGAGGTTCGAGAAAGAAGATGAAAATTGAATATCCAATCAGATTGCAAAGTTACATTGCCAAGTGTGGAGTGTCATCAAGACGAGGCAGTGAAAGTTTAATAACTCAAGGACGTGTCAAAGTCAACAATAAACGTGTTACTGAATTGGGAACTAAGGTCAATGAAAACGACATTGTTTATGTTGATGATTTTCTTGTAGAGCCGGAAGAAAAAGATTACTACTATGCTCTCAATAAGCCAAAAGGTTTTGTTTGCACAAACTTTGACCCCAACGAAACAGCGTATGCAAGAGATTTGATTGATGTCCCGGAACGTAATCTTTTATTTAATGTAGGACGTTTGGACAAAGATTCACAGGGTCTTATTCTTTTTACTAATGACGGCGATTTTGCAAACTTAATAATGCATCCGTCATCGGAAACAGAAAAAGAATACATAGTAAAGACGAATCTTGATATTCTTAAAAGAGACATGGATGATGCATACCGCGGTTTAATCAAGCCTTACAGAATCAAATCTTATAAAATACTGGGCAAAAGAGATGTGAGCGTAGTTCTTACAGAAGGAAAGAACAGAGAAATACGAAACATGTTTGAGGCCATGGGTTATGAAGTCAAAAGACTTGTAAGAGTAAGAATAGGACATATTGAACTTGATGATTTGGGCATTGGAAAGTTCAGAAAACTCACAAAAAAGGAAGTAGCCTCTCTTATAGAAGATGCACAAGCCAAACAACCCAAGGATTTGCACTTAAGCAACACTCATTCAAGGTCTTTACATAAGGAAAACTGATTATGGTAATTGCAATTGACGGTCCTGCAGGTGTTGGAAAAAGCTCTATAGCAAAACTCGTTGCACAAAAGTTGGGAATGTACTATTTGAATTCCGGAAATTTTTACAGAGCAGCGACCTATAGAATTTTGAAATTGGGTTTAGATCCTGCAAATTCTCAAGATTGCATAAAAGCTACCAAGGATGCCAATTTTGATGTTAAAAATGGTCGTTTCTATCTTGATGGGGAAGATGTTGAAGACAGCCTTCATCAAAGATCTATTGATTTGTGGTCATCAAAAGTATCTGTTAATCCTCAAGTAAGAAGCATTGTTAATGAAAGAATTCATGATTTGACAAAGAAGATGGATGTAATTGCAGAGGGAAGAGATATGACAACAGTTGTTTTTCCTGATGCAGAATATAAATTTTTCTTTGATGCACTGCCGGAAATAAGAGCCAAAAGACGTTATGAGCAAAATCCCGGGATTATGGATTATGCCACTATTTTGAAAGAAATAAACGAAAGAGATGAAATTGACAGAAATAAACCCGTTGGAGGATTAAAAATTGCTCCGGGTGCCATTTATATAGATACTTCATACTTGACCATAAATGAAGTTTGTGCGAAAGTGATAGGAGCCGTAAAAGGCACATTAGAAATATAAGGATCAGGAGAACAAAAGTGTCTGAAGAAAGAGAAATGCAAAACAAAGATACCGAGATGCAGAGTGTACTGCAGGAGGAATATCTAAAATCTCTTGATGGAATCGAGGACGGTCAGCTCGTTACCGGTACTGTGGTTCAGGTCAATAACGAGTATGTGTTTGTTGACGTCGGTTACAAGTCTGAGGGAAGAATTCCAATGGATGAGTTCGATGAAGTTCCAGCTATTGGAGATTCCGTTAATGTTTTGATTGTCAACAAGGAAGGAAAAGGTGGACAAGTCATCATTTCCAAGAAGAAGGCTGATGTTAAAGCTCGCAGTGAAGAGCTCAAGCAAGCTGCTGAGACTAAAACTCCAGTCGAAGGAAAGTTTGTAAAGGTTATAAACGGTGGCTTTGAAGTAGATTTGGGTTCAGATTTTTACGGATTCTGCCCACTCTCAAAGGCTGATATCACAAGAACAGAAAATCCGGAGTCTTTAATTGGAGTATCGGATTATTTCATCATTGAGAAGTTCCACGGCGGAAACAAGCTTAAGAGTGTTGTATCACGACGTGATTATTTGGAAAAGAAGATTAAAGAGAACAAGGAAAAGTTCTTCTCTACTGTAAAGATTGGTGATGTTGTTGAGGGCGTAGCCAAGTCGTTTACAAGTTTTGGAGCATTTATTGACCTTGGTGGCTTTGATGGACTTCTTCATCTTAACGATATGTCTTGGGGACATGTGAATCGTCCGCGAGACTATGTAAAGAAAGGTGAAAAGATTCAACTTAGACTCATCAATATTGATCCAGAAACAAAGAAAATCAACCTTTCTCTTAAACATATGCAGGAAGATCCATGGACAACATTTGAAGATCATTTCAAGGTTGGAGATGTAGTTACAGCTCCAGTAACCAAGATGACTACATTTGGTGTTTTCATTGAGATTGCTCCTGGAATTGAAGGTCTTGCTCATATTTCAGAACTCAGCTGGACAAAACGCATCAACAATCCAAAAGAAGTTCTTAACATTGGAGATGTTGTACAGTGTAAGATTCTTGGTTATGACCTTGAGAAAAAGCGTGTTTCACTTGGAATTAAACAACTTGAGGCAAATCCTTGGGATACAATTGCTGAGAGATATCCAGTTGGGACAGTTCTTTCCAGACCTGTTGTAAAAATTACCAATAGTGGAGCATTTGTTAACTTGGAGGACGGCATTGACGGTTTCCTTCATGTTGATGATGTTTCATGGACAAAGAAAATTAAGAACATGTCTTCGTTCTGTAAAGAAGGTGATGTCATTGATGTCACAATCACTAAGGTTGAGCCGGAAAACCACAGAATCAGACTTGGTGTCAAACAGCTTGAAAGCAATCCTTGGCAGACTCTCAAGCACCAGTATCCAAAATTCTCCACAATCACAGGTACAGTATCTAACGTGACTGACTTTGGTGTGTTTGTGAAAGTTCTGGGCGATATCGAGGGTCTAATTCCAAAGTTCTCACTTGTTGGTCCTGACGAGGAGTATTCTGACGAAGTTCTTAAGAATTTCAAGGTAGGAGACACCGTGACAGCTATGGTCATGGAAGTTGAGCCTAAAAATCAGAAACTTTCTCTCTCCATTAAGGAGATGAAAAAACGTGACCAGCAGTCTGAAGTGGCTAAGTACATGTCAAACTCAGATGATGACGACACCGTCACCTTTGCAGACTTAATTTCTTCACGCGAGGAGAAATAAGGGAATGGCGAAGAAAAAGTTAAATAAAGAAGTAGAGAATACCACTGAGCAAAAACTCATTAATGGTATCTCTGCATTCTTTGAAAAAAATTTGAAGGTTATTCTTCTTGCACTTTTAGCAATTGCTGTTGTAGTTGTTATCATAATAATCGTTGCCGGTTCTTCTTCTAAGTCCAGTGATGCAGCACAAATTAAGATTGCTGAGTTGGAAGAGAAGTATACAGAGCTCTCTATTGCAGAAGACCCTGATTGGGATTCTCTTGAAACAGAGCTCTCTTCCATGGTTAAAGGCTCTTCTTATACCTCTGTTAAGGCATCTTATTTGCTTGGCTTGGTTCATTTTGACCAGGAAGATTACAATGCTGCAAAAGAAGCATTTGCCAATGCCTACAAGTTAAATACTGAAATCTATCTTGCACCTCTTTCACTTGTGAACGAGGCTGCATGTTGTGAAGCTCTTGGAGATACAACGGGTGCTCTTGAACTTTACAATACAGTATTTGATACATACAAAGAGAGTGGGGTAGCAGCCAAGGCTTTGTTCAATGTTGCAAGAATTTATCTTCAGCAGAATAACAATCAGTTAGCTAAGACAACTTTTGAGCAAGTTGCAACTGAATATCCAAATTCAGAATATGGAAAACTTGCAAAAAATATTGCTAATACACTTTAAGGATTAGGATGGCATGAAAATGTCATACAGACACCAAGAACCAATCATGTTTCTCATAATTGTATTGGTGTCTGTTTTTTTATTCTCCTGCGGTATTCCATCTTACTGGCTACCGTCAAATTCAACAGTAATAAGCAAAAACTCTTCCAAAGACGCTAATACTGTGAGTTTCAATGTTACTGTGAACTATTATTCAGACCAAAATGGGGATAATGCTCCTTACATTGGACTTGTGCTGTTGTATGTCTACTCAGACACTTTACATGGCAGCAGCAACAGTAGTTTTGACAGTGCACTTGTAAAAGAATTCAATTCCAGTTACAGAGGGACAATACCTAATGGTTTATCTACACTTAAAGCATCATATAATACACCAATATGGTCTTTTACATACGATGACGAAACATTCAACGTATATGCTTTTACAAATGGAGACGGGGATTCTGTAAGCGCATACAAGTACAATAAAGATATTTCAAGCACAGAAGATTTCAGCACAAATTATATTCTAAAACCTAAAGAAACAAAAACTGACGGAGTAGAGCTTTATGTAGATGACTCTACAACAGCTGACAGTTCTTTAAGTTTTGGACTTGACAGCAGTAATTTAAGTGACTTAAGTGAAGCTTCATACATTCATGTTTATGCAGCTATAAGTGCACAGGGGAATAATTATAGCAATCTTTATTGGTCTGACTTGGTTTATGTAGGTTCTTTTGGAGAATAGTGTAGGTTTATATATTTTCCTAAAAACTGTATATAATACATATTCTGTCAAACTGAAGTAGTGATAATTTCAAATGGAACATCTACCTTCATTAGCATAAAAACGT
>CAVGEF010000119.1:6228-6990 GCA_963628205.1 Bacteroidaceae bacterium | reverse complement strand
GAAAAAGAGTCTATTGGCGCTAAATTATTGGGGTGTGAACTGTTTGATATGACTGTGGAGCAAAAGCCCCACAGTCATAGCTCTTTTTAAGTCTTTTCTGCAAACTTTTTGGTAGAGCTTTTTCAAAATTTCAAGATACATTTCTTTGCAATAAAAACTCTTTTGTTGTATGCTGTTACAGTATGCGTAGATATGATTTTGCAATCGTGGGTGCGGGCGTGTGTGGAGCATGGATTGCCTACGAATTATCCAAGAGAAATGTAAGTGTAATAGTCCTTGAAAAAGAAAATGACGTTTGTCAGGGAACTAGCAAAGCAAATTCGGCCATAGTACATGCCGGGTATGATCCCATCCCCGGAACACTTATGGCAAAACTCAATGTCAGAGGAAACGAATTAATCAGAGAAAATTACTCTAAAATGGCAATTTCTTTCAAACAAACAGGCTCATTGGTTGTAGCATTTAATGAAGAAGGGAAAGAAGTTGTTGAAAAACTCTACGAAAGAGGGCTTGCAAACAAAGTTCCCGGTCTTAAATTGCTTTCAAAAGAAGAAACTTTAGAGTTGGAGCCCAACATTTCCAAAGAATGCTTAGGCTCTCTTTTTGCTTCAACCGGGGGTATTTGTTCTCCTTTTGAACTTACGGTAGCTCCAATGGAAATTGCCATCACAAACGGAGTGGAACTTGATAGAAATTTTGAACTCAAAAAAGTTGAAAAAGTAGAAAAAGAAGATGCAAAAGGGAAGAAAAACGTCTTTATAC
>CAVGEF010000119.1:0-6218 GCA_963628205.1 Bacteroidaceae bacterium | reverse complement strand
TCTTTATACTCAATGATGAAATTGAAACTTCCTGTGTAATAAATGCAGCGGGCACTCATTCTTCTCAAGTTGCAGCCCTTTTTGGCGATAACTCTTTTACAATTTATCCCAGAAAAGGCGAGTATTCACTTTTGGATAACAATGTGGGATATCTTGCATCTCATGTGATTTTTCAACCGCCAACGTCACTGGGAAAAGGTGTTCTTGTAACGCCAACAGTTGACGGTAACATATTGGTAGGACCTACTGCATATGACATTTCAGATTCTGATGACACTGCGACAACACAAAAGTGGCAAAATTACGTATTTGAAAGCGCAAGAGTATCGGTTCCAAGTGTAAGTGAGCGTGATGTAATAACATCGTTTGCAGGCGTGCGTGCAGTCAGCAATTTCAAAAATGAAAATGGCGATGAAGATTTCATAATTGGTTTTTCCAATGTCACAGGGCTTCTCAATGTTGCTGGTATTTGTTCTCCCGGTCTTACATCGGCTCCTGCAATTGGCGAGTATGTGGTAAGTCTGTTGGAGCAAAAAGGGCTTGTAGGTACGTACAAGGTGCACTATGAAACTTCCAGAAAAGTTATACGCTTCATGCACTTGAACGATAGCCAAAAACAGGAAGTTTTGAAAGAAAATCCGCTATATGGTCGTGTAATATGCCGTTGTGAGAGTGTAACAGAGGGTGAAATTGTGGATGCAATTCATAGACCTTGCGGTGCACTTGATATGGACGGAGTAAAAAGACGCGTGCGTGCGGGTATGGGACGTTGTCAAAGTGGTTTTTGCGGACCTCGTGTGATGGAAATTCTTTCAAGAGAGCTTGCAATCCCATACACGCAAGTGACAAAGTTTGGACGTGAAAGCCTAATGGTTGAAAATAAAAGAGGATTGCAAAATGATTGATGTTCAAGTAGCTGTAATAGGAGGCGGCCCCGCAGGACTAAGTGCTGCACTGGAATGCTGGAAACAAGGCCTAAGAGACATTCTTGTCATTGAAAGAGACACTATGCTTGGAGGCATACTCAACCAATGCATACACCCGGGTTTTGGCCTTCATGTCTTTGGTGAAGAACTCTCCGGTCCTGAATATGCTCAACGTTATGTGAACATGGTATGTGAGACCGGCATCTCAACTTTGACAGACACAATGGTTCTTTCAATAGAAAAGGCCAAGGATAGCGCAATCTTCGTTAAGGCAATGAATTCAAAAGACGGGTTTGTGAACATTCATGCGCAAGCTGTCATTCTTGCAATGGGTTGCAGAGAGCGTACCCGTGGAATGCTCAGGATTCCGGGAACACGACCGGCCGGAGTTTATACTGCCGGTACAGCACAGCGTCTTGTAAACATAGAAGGCTATATGCCGGGTAAAGAAGTCGTAATACTTGGAAGTGGAGATATTGGCCTTATAATGGCTCGACGTATGACACTGGAAGGTGCAAAAGTTCATGGCGTTTATGAAGTTATGAATAAGTCTAACGGACTTAAACGAAACATAGTGCAATGTCTTGATGATTTTGGAATACCTCTTCATTTTTCTACAACAGCTGTAAGTATCCATGGAAAAGACAGAGTCGAGGGCGTTACTGTTGCCAAAGTCGATGAAAAGTTTAACCCAATTGCGGGAACTGAAAGTTATGTTCCATGTGATACAGTACTTCTTTCTGTAGGTCTTATTCCTGAAAACGAGTTAAGTCGCAATGCCGGAATTGAAATAGATGCAAAAACAAGAGGTCCTGTAGATAAAGGTGGTTTTATGACAAGCATTCCAGGGGTTTTTGCTTGTGGAAATGTCTTCAAGGTTTACGATTTGGCTGACAACGTAACAAAAGACAGCGTCCTGTGTGGCCGTAATGTAGCGCAGTTTATCAAGGGGAAGTGAAAATGGAGACATCGTTTATAACATGTGTAATTTGTCCAAAAGGGTGCAATATAAAAGTTGATTGGCAAGCTGGTGAAGATGGCTCTAAGAAAGTTCTTAATGTTACAGGCAACAGTTGCCCTCGAGGTCTCTCGTATGCAACCGCAGAAGTAATACATCCTCAAAGGGTATTAACTTCCACTGTTAGAGTTAAGAAAACAACTCCAAACGGTAAAACTTCGTTTGAGCTTATTCCAATAAGAAGTGCATCTCCAATTCCAAAAGAATTAATGATGAAAGCCATGGATGTCATCTCCAATACAGTGCTCGATTATAATGCCGGGACTTCCAAAACCTTAAAGATGGGCGACACTGTAATTGCAAATATTGTCGATACAGGCATAGATATGATTGCTTGCCGTGATATTACAGCTTTCCGGAATTAGTAAGTTCTATTTTTAAGCTCTTGCATACCGTGGTGAATTTTTTTTACCGCAAAGCATCGAGCCCTATTTAGTGCCAAAATACAACAAAACCGACCACGAGGGCCGGTTTTGTGTCTTACGGCGACTTGGGCTCGCCTTACGTGCTCCCGGGCGTCCGCACTTAAGGCCGGCTTTGCTTCGGATGCTCCACGTTTTCGCATCCTCCTACCGCAAAGCATCGAGCCCTATTTAGCGCCAAAATACAACAAAACCGACCACGAGGGCCGGTTTTGTGTCTTACGGCGACTTGGGCTCGCCTTACGTGCTCCCGGGCGTCCGCACTTAAGGCCGGCTTTGCTTCGGATGCTCCACGTTTTCGCATCCTCCTACCGCAAAGCATCGAGCCCTATTTAGCGCCAAAATACAACAAAACCGACCACGAGGGCCGGTTTTGTGTCTTACGGCGACTTGGGCTCGCCTTACGTGCTCCCGGGCGTCCGCACTTAAGGCCGGCTTTGCTTCGGATGCTCCACGTTTTCGCATCCTCCTACCGCAAAGCATCGAGCCCTATTTAGCGCCAAAATACAACAAAACCGACCACGAGGGCCGGTTTTGTGTCTTACGGCGACTTGGGCTCGCCTTACGTGCTCCCGGGCGTCCGCACTTAAGGCCGGCTTTGCTTCGGATGCTCCACGTTTTCGCATCCTCCTACCGCAAAGCATCGAGCCCTATTTAGCGCCAAAATACAACAAAACCGACCACGAGGGCCGGTTTTGTGTCTTACGGCGACTTGGGCTCGAACCAAGGACCTACTGCTTAGAAGGCAGTTGCTCTATCCAGCTGAGCTATTGCCGCATTGCAAGTGGATTATAGTGAATTACCGGCATAGTTTCAATACTAACATATGAAAAATACTCTTAAGAGTTTTTCATGGAGTCCGGCTGTCGGGTGTTTTCAAGAACATCGCGCCAAAGGGAGCTTTCTGTATTAACTCTGTTTCTGGACGATATAGCAACACTTATTGGCATATTGACAAACCTGTTGTTCATCATTGTTGCAAGAACAGCCGTCTTTCCTGCCATTGCCGCATGAACGGCATGAGCCCCAAGTCTTGCACAGTAAATTGAATCATACGAGTCAGCTGGAGAACTGCGAATTATGTAGCTTGGGTCAATGTACTTGATATTAACTTCCATGCCGTCTTCTTTGAAAAATTTACTTATTTCATCTTTTAGAAACAGACCAATATCATTGTATTTTACGTTTCCGGAGGCATCGGTTTGGCCTGTGTGTGGAAGTAAGTCCTGACCTGCGCCCTCGGCTACAAGAATGACAGCGTGCCCTCTGTCCTGCAATCTTTTCTTAAGATGTGTTAAAAGGCCGTTTTTGCCCCTCAAATCAAAAGGATTTTCAGGAATGAGACAAAAATTGACATCGCTTTGAGCAAGAGAAGTGCTGGCTGCAATGAAACCGCTTTCACGGCCCATGACCTTGACAAGTCCAACTCCATTGATTGAATTGCGTGCCTCAATATGAGCTCCTCGTACAACAGGAACTGCCATTGAAACAGCTGTATCAAACCCAAAAGATGTTTGAATGAAAGAAAGATCATTGTCTATTGTCTTTGGAATTCCCACGACAGCAATTTTAAGACCTCGTTTCTTTATTTCTTTTGCAATGTCTGACGCTCCACGTAAAGTTCCGTCGCCACCAATTGTGAACAGCATATTGACATTCATGCGTTCCAAGGTATCGACAATATCGCCGGTTTGATTGCCTCCTCCTCTTGCACTGCCCAAGATTGTACCACCTTTCTCTTGAATGTCGTCAACGATATCTGGATCCAGTTTTATGATGGGATATTTGGAAGAGGGAAGAAGACCTTGGTAGCCGTATGGAATTCCGCTGATTTGGCGCACGCCGTATCTGTACCACAGGCACCTGACAATTGCCCTTATGACGTTGTTAAGGCCCGGACAAATGCCTCCGCAAGTGCAAATTGCTGCATGAACGTGAATTGGATTGAAGTAAATCATTTTGCGCGGACCTGCAAGTTCCACCACGTCTTTGCAAGAAGCCTCATAAGAGCCGTTTTCAAGTTTTGTAGCATCCAAACTGCACAAAATGCGCTCGTCATCCGATACATAATTTGCAATACCATCGCCATAGACATCGCTCATTGAAATGGGTGTTGGGATTTTTGCTTCGCCAAGTGTTTCCACCGTGTAGTCCACTTTTGGGACACCGGTTACAAATGCCATTGAATCATCACTTTTCATCATATACGCCCTTTTACGGTATTCTTTGCAAGAAGCCATGCGCCTTGTCTGTAATAACGCACCTGTAATATCTTCTAAAACTCGTACTTAATATAATGAAAAAAGGCCATACTTTCCAGTTTTCCCCAAAACAGTTTCTTCAAGAACATGTATGTTGGCATGTATGTTGACATGTATGTTGGCATGTATGTTGACAGCCGGCGCGCGCAAATTCCATAATGTGGCTCAAGAAGGGCGTGCTTGATTTTTTGGGCCCGGCTCTTTACAAAAGGAGCTAACTGAATTGGAGAAAAGCAGTCGCAAACACAGATTTGTAAAGGATTTGTTCTTTACGTGCACGGTTCTTGGAGTTGCACTTCTTTTTGGACTTATCTTGAAATTCTCTCTCAACGCGACAGACCAAATACCTCTTATTTTCGTTCTTGGTGTCATGATTATAGCTCTTAAAACCGATGGCTTTTGGTGGGGCATTTCTTCTTCTACTATAACAGTTTTTATTATTAATTTTGTATTCATTGACCCTTTTTTAGGCTTTAATTTCTCACCGTATACAATCCCGTCGGCAATAGTAACGCTGTCAGTTTCCGTGATGACCAGTACATTGACAACAAGAATTAAAGAACAGGAAAAAATAAGAGTAGAAAGCGAGAAAGAGCAAATTAAAGCAAATCTTCTCAGAGCTGTTTCTCATGATCTTAGAACTCCTCTTACGGCCATATACGGAGCAACTTCAACAATTATTGACAAATATGATGAGCTTACAAAAGAACAACAAATTGAATTGCTTTATGATGTAAAAAACGACTCCGAATGGCTCACGAGAATGGTTGAAAACCTGCTTTCTGTCACAAGAGTAACAGGCCATGATGTACGACTTAAGAAAAATTCAATAGTTCTTGAAGAGCTTGTGGGAACAACTGTTTCCAAGTTCAACAAAATGCATCCGGGAAAAAATCTTATAGTGGAAGTTCCAGACCGGTTTATAACTATACAAGGCGATGCAATTCTTCTTGAACAAGTGATGATAAACCTTTTGGAAAATGCTGTTTACCATGCAACCGGAATGACATGGATAAAACTTACCGTGACAGAAAATGGCTCTCGTGTAATTTTTAAGGTAATTGATAACGGCTGTGGCATACCTCATGACAGGCTAAAAACCATATTTACCGGCACTTGGAATTCTCAAGATGAAACGGCTGACAGCAAACGCAGTAATATGGGAATTGGGCTTTCTGTTTGTTATTCAATTATTAAGGCACATGGCGGAACAATGACAGCCGGCAACGAAGCAAAAGGCGGTGCTGTTTTTAGTTTCACATTGGAAAAGGAGGAAGAAGATGAGTAATAACCGGTACAAAATTCTAATTATTGAGGACGATTCAACAATTATAAGATTTGTGGAAACTATTTTATCAACTTCAAACTATCAAGTTATTACAGCAAAGAACGGGGCTTCAGGCAAACTTATGGCATCCTCCCACAATCCTGATTTAATTGTCCTTGACCTTGGACTTCCTGACATAGACGGTTTGGATTTAATTAAATATTTCAGAGAAAATTCCACTGTTCCTATTTTAGTGTTATCGGCCCGTACTCATGAGTCTGACAAAGTGACCGCATTGGATTTTGGTGCAAATGACTATGTGAC
>CAVGEF010000118.1:0-6648 GCA_963628205.1 Bacteroidaceae bacterium | reverse complement strand
CTGCATAATATTTTTATTCCGTTCTCTTTGAAAAAAGGAAGACCTTTTGGCAGTTTGTTTGCAAAAAGATTCATAAGATAGTCAACTTCTTGTTTTGGACGCTTCCAGTTTTCTGTTGAGAAAGCATAGAGTGTAAGATGCTCTATGCCAAATTTTTTGGCTGCAAGTATGACTCTTTTGCAGGCTTTTACGCCCTCAAGATGTCCTATACTTCTAGGCAAATGCCGTTGGGTTGCCCAACGGCCATTCCCATCCATGATGAGAGCAAGGTGCATTAGACCTCCATGATTTCCTTTTCTTTTGCTGTTGCAATCTCATTGATTTTTGCAATGTGAGAGTCGGTCATCTTTTGGAGTTTTGTTTCCCCGTCTTTTTGCTCGTCTTCAGAAATTGTACCTGCTTTTTGAAGTTTCTTTATTTCTTCCATGCCGTCACGTCTTACGTTGCGGACAGCAACTCTTGCATTTTCTGCCAGCCCTTTAGCCTGCTTTGCAAGCTCTTTTCTTCTGTCTTGAGTAAGAGGGGGGAAGTTTATTCTGAGAAGTTTTCCATCGTTGGATGGATTGAGCCCTAAATCACTCTTTTGGATTGCTTTTTCGATTACACTGAGAAGCGACTTGTCCCAAGGCTGTATAACGACAAGCCTTGCCTCCGGCACAGAGACCGATGCCACTTGGTTAAGCGGTGTTTCCTGGCCGTAATAGTCAACTTTTACTTTATCGAAGATAGATGCGGAAGCCCTTCCTGTTCTTAAGGAAAGGAAGTCTGCATTAAGAGATGCTACGCTCTTTCCCATTTTGTCTTCACAATTTGAAAGTACCTGCTGCATTTTCAGCTCCTGTTTGTTTATTATTAAAGATACAACTTAAACTACAAAGTTCAAGAGATTTTTGCAAAATGAGCTTTGTTACGGCTTTTTTGCAAAACTCTCATAAACACAAAGACCGCTCCTTTTGGGGAACGGTCCTTGATTTTTGTTTTTAATTAAGCTCCTGCGAGGAAACGCTCGTAGCTTACAATTTCAATATCACTGTTGTGTTCTTTATTGAACTTTGCAAAAAGCTGTTTTACAGAAAGTCCGTCATCATTGCTGATTTGGAAAACCTGATCCATGAGACAAATTTCTGCATAGTGTTTTGCAAGCTTTCCTCTAACAATACCTTCAAGAACTTTCTCAGGCTTGTCCATCTTGGAAACTTGAGCCTTAAAGATGTCAAGCTGTTCGTTCTCATATTCTTTTGGAACGCAGGAATCGTTGAGATACATTGGAGCTGCTGCACAAACATGCATTGCTGTATTGAATGCAAGTGTCTGGAAATCTTCGCTCTTGAAAATCTCTCTGTCTGTTGCCTTGAACTGAACAAGAACACCAATGTTGCCGTCTGCATGGCTGTAACCCATGACATAGCCGTTTGCAGGAATATCAATGACAACCATCTTTTTAATCTTCATGTTTTCATTGATTGTAGCAATGAGCTTTTTAACAAGCTCTTCCATGTCATCAGTTGGCTGTGTATAGCCTTTCTCTATTGCAAGCTTACAAATATCTTCGCCAAGTTTCTTGAACTCTGAGTTGCGTGCAACGAAATCGGTCTCACATGAGACATCTACCATGACAGCTTTCTTGTCAGTAATGACAAATGTTACTCTGCCGTTGTCAGTTGCGCGGTCAACACGTTTTTCAACAGCTGCAAGACCAACTTTCTTAAGATACTCTTCAGCTTTGGCAAAATCGCCGTCACTTGACTGGAGAGCTTTCTTGCAGTCCATGATGCCGGCGTGTGTCTGCTCACGGAGCTGTTTAATCATATCCATTGTAATTTCCATAGATTTACTCCTCGTCTTTAGACTCAGTTTCGTTTGAATCCTCTGCTGCTTCTTCTGCTTCTGCATCTTTGTCTACGACAGCATCTGCTCCGGCTTCAAGAGCTGCTTCTTCCTCTTCGTTTGCAGGGAGGGACTCAATGATTTGAATTCCTACTTCGTTGTCTGCATCAATTACAGCATTGGCAATGATTTCAACGAACAAGCTGATTGCTCTGATTGCATCGTCGTTACCCGGAATTGGGTATGTAATATCGCTTGGGTCGCAGTTTGTATCAACAACAGCAACTACAGGAATGCCAAGGCGTTTTGCTTCTGCAATGGCAATTGATTCTTTTCTTGTATCAATTACAAAAATAATGCCTGGAAGCTCTGTCATGTCCTTGATACCGCCAAGGTTCTTCTCAAGTTTTGCCTTTTGTTTTGTAAGAAGAGCAACTTCCTTCTTTGTAAGACTTTCAAATGTTCCGTCAATGGACATTTTTTCAATCTTTTTGAGTGTTGCAATTGATTTTTTGATTGTTGCAAAGTTTGTGAGCATACCGCCAAGCCAACGGTTGTTGACATAAGGCATTCCACAGCGTTTTGCTTCTGTTTCAATAGCTTGCTGAGCTTGTTTTTTTGTTCCTACGAAAAGAACTGTTTTGTTCTGTTTGACCTGTGCACGTACAGCTTCGTATGCTTCAACGATGCAAGCTGTTGTTTTTTGCAGGTCGATGATATGAATTCCATTTCTCTCTGAGAAAATGAAACTGGCCATCTTTGGATTCCATCTCTTTGTTTGATGACCAAAATGAACGCCTGCCTCAAGCAGACTCTTCATTGTTACTACTGCCATTTTAATGACTCCTCTTCGTGACGGTTTCCCGTCCCCTTCAACTGTTTCTCACCTCAAAACGGCAATGTTGCAATTTGCAATTGTGCACAACTGTCCATTTTTGCCCTTTTTTGGCGGATATTCTGCTCTGTGTCAACGACACATGCGCAGTGCCTCTCATTGTGTCAGAAATAAGTAAAATAAGCAAGGCATAGAGGCTTTTTTGTGGTAAAATGGCCAAAATTGTTGGCTGAATTATTGACGGAATTGTTGGCTTATTGGCCTATGCGGGCCTATGCGGTTGTTTTATTGTTTTGCCTTATACCTTATTGCAAATCTGTCAGCGCGTGATATGGAGATACTCCACTCAATGCATGTTCCGCTTTCCGTGAGTCCCACAGCTGTTATGTAAAAAGCGGGAGCTCCTGTCTTTAAGCATAGCAGGTCTGCTTCATCTTCTCTTAGTTTTGTAGTTCGTATGGTTTGTTGTTGGTTTACAACAGTGAGCCCATATTTTTCTTTTAATACTTGGTAGAGAGATGCTGTTTCATTCAGGTTGCAGGTAAGGAGTCCCGGACAACACGATTCTTCAATGAAAGATGTTTCTATTGAGACAAGAACATCATCAATAAGACGAACTCTCTTGAGCTCGTATATGTCGGAACCCAGCGGAATTCCAAGCATATTGGCGGTTTTTAGATTTGCACCGGTTTTAGCAAATTTTATAATCTTACTGCTTGTTCTGTGACCATTTTTTTGCCAAAAGGAAGAAAACCCAACATAGTTGGAAGAGTCTTCTTCAAATTTTGGAGGAGCTAAGAAAGTGCCCACTCCGTGGGTTGTAAAAAGAATATCTTCACCTGCCATTTTTGCAATTGCATCTCTTAGTTCAGCACGATTGCAGTTGAAAATCTTGCACAACTGCCGCTCTGACGGTATGGAAGCCCCAGAGGACAGGTTGTTCTTGAATATATATTCTTCTAAGTTTTCACGAATGCTTTCATTGACCAGATTTGTATATTTGCTCATGTTTTGCTCCCTTGAATATTGGTGCCATGGGCGCAGAATATCATTCTGTCATCGTTATCGTATAACCTTGTGTATTCTATTAGATTTCCATCCCGATTATAAGCGTAAGAGGTTAGAAGAAAGATACTGTCTCCTTCTTTCTTGTCAAGAAGGGAGGCAATAGGATTATATATTGTTACAATTTCAAGCTTTTGGTCTTCTATTGCTACATCTATGTTGTTTTTCGCATAGACATCATAAAGAGAATAGACGTTGTAATCATATTCTGCGATGTCCGGTACATATTTAAGAGGAACGGTTGTGTATTCTACTGCCAAAGCAATATCATTGCTGATTTTTAGTTTGATGGACTCGTAAACATCACAGTCTTCATCAATGCCAAAGATATGAGCATATTTGAACTTTGCTTTTCTGATTCCGCTATACAAAATACGACTACGTACACTGGAATTGCGCCCTCTTGCAATACTTGAGAAGCTTCCCATTGACTGTAAGTCTACTGTAAGTTGTGGAGACTTTACAAAAGTTCCTTTTCCTTGCATGCGTATTATAACTCCGTCGCGTTCTAATACGTCCAGAGCTTTGCGTACAGTGAAATGACTAATGCCGTATTGTAATGCCATTTCTCTCTCAGAAGGTAAACTGTCGCCCATGGCATATGCGCCTGAATATATTTTGTTCTTTAGAGTATCGGCAAGCTGGGCATATAGCGGAAGCAACTTTGTCAAATTGTACTGGCCCCTTTCTGGTTATAATTTGAAACGTTTACCCTTGCATTATAAATGTTTATTGGAACTTTGCAAATGATTGAAAAATATTATCCCAATGGTGCCCGGCGTTAAGAATCCAACGGCTTTCATTAGCCAAACTTTCCAAAACTTCCAAATTGTGCAAAATCCAAGAGGGTTTTGCAAAAATCTTCCAGTTGCAAAAATCTTCCTAAAATAAAAATTGACAAAGCAATATTCGAGAGGTATGCTAAAAACGTTAAGTGTTATGTGTCATATGTAAATTATGCAAATTATGCAAGTTTTGGCACAGGCTTATTATTGTAGAAATAAAAGGAGGAGTGAAATGGCATCATATATGAATCCACAAAAGATGATTGAATGGTGCAGTATTCCGGCAGAGCAATTAGAAAATCACAAAGACTCAAAAGTAAAAGTGAGAATTCTTGAGAAAAAAGAAGTTTCCAAGAAAACTGCAGACCTAATGGTTGAAGAGGTTATTGCCAACAATAAAGCAGGAAAATTAACTAAGTGGGTTCTTCCTGCCGGTCCCATGGGACAATACAAATACTTTGCAGAACGGGTTAATGCGGAACGGATTAGTCTAAAGAATGTATACGTGTTTCACATGGATGAATTTCTTGACTGGCAAGGACGACCATATCCTATTGTCAATAATTATTTTAGCCTTCAGGCAAACATGCTCCATGATTTTTATGGACTCATAGATGAGCAGCTGAATATTCCAAAAGACCATCGCATATGGCCCAATATCAACGATATAGATTATCTCGATAAAAAGGTTGAGGAGTTAGGTGGCGTTGATACTGTTTTTGCAGGCTTGGGATACAAGGGGCTTGTAGCTTTTTGTGAGGCACCAAATTCGCCTTACTATCATGTGAGTGTTGAGGAATATGCTGAGTCAAAAACAAGAATTGTCCATTTGAATGAGGATACTCTTATTTCTCTTAGTGAACGCGATATTGGCGGTTTCATTCAAATTGTGCCTCCTATGGCAATAACTATTGGTTTCAAATCCATGTTAACAGCAAAAAAAGCTGTTTTTATGGTGACGACAGGCAGTTGGAAGCAAACTTCTATACGCGTTCTTATGTTCAGTGAACCAACCGTAGAATATCCGGCAACATTGTTTCCCAAATATATTCCAGAGGTAATAGTTTTAACAGATTCCGCCACTGCACAGCCTCCGGTTATTGATGGCATATTCACGGAGGTAAAATAAAATGGCAAAAATTCCTCAAATAATTGTTTGCAACGGACACGGTCTTGGAGAATATTGTGATGTAAAACGTATTCCAAATCCGGGAGAGACTTGCATTGCGTATAACCGTCGCTTTGAGATGGATGCAGGGAAAGGTACTAATGCTGCATGTGCTATTGGAAGACTTGGAGGCAGTGTTGCCTTCATTGGTAAATGTGGCGTTGACCAGTGCGGTGAACTTGGTTACAAGTGGATGGGCGCCTCCAATGTAGATACCACTTACTACTGGCTGGATCCGTCGATTGAATCTTGCTTAGGCTTATGTATCATTGCTGAAAATGGCGAAAACATGTTGCTCGATTTTGACAATGACACTTTTGGTGTTCAGCCGGACGAAGTTGATCGTTGTATTCGCAAGATGAAAGGAGCCAGGTACGTAATTGCCGGGTTTGCTCAGGCAGTAGAATCGGGCCTTCAGGCTTGTAAGACAGGTAAGGAACTCGGGATGACTACGCTTCTCAATCCTAGTCCTCTTCGTGTTGGTATGAAGCTCGAAAAGATGCCTTATGTTGATTACCTTGTAGTAAATGAAGGGGAGTCTTACGAGTTGCTGGATATTAATCCTGAGGAAGAACTCGGATGGGAGAAATTGGGACGTTTGCTTATTGAAAAATATGAATGTCCTAATATTGTTATGACTCTTGGAGGTAAGGGTTCTGCAGCTGTTACAGCTAATGAGGCTTTTATTTGTCCCGGTGTCAAAGTTGATATGGTGGATGAAACAGGAGCCGGAGATGGCTTTTTGGGAGCAATAACCTATTGCATGAATGAGGGTCGAACTCTTAAAGAAGCTATGCTGTGGGCTAATGTTTATGCTGCATATACAGTTACAAAACAAGGTTCTCTTGAACACTATCCGTGGAAAGAAAAAATCCCTTCTATTTTTAAGTCTTTAGGCAAAGAAGATTTGCTTTTCTGAGCTTCAAATGAATATCAAGAATATCAATTTAATAAAAAGGAGTGTGCTT
>CAVGEF010000117.1:1118-2346 GCA_963628205.1 Bacteroidaceae bacterium | reverse complement strand
TTTGATATATTTTCTTTAATGCTAAAAGTTTTTACAAAAACTTTACTAATTTGCTAAGTTATTTGCATTTACTTGATATTCATTGCTTGCTATTCACATGCTAATGAAATTCATTTGCTAAGGAGAAAAACATGGGTAAAAAACATAATCCGGAGCCTTGGGGTTTTCTAGACAATTACAGAGGGAAATTTTTTGATAGCCGGTGGCCATCTCTTCCACAAATGTTTGACATGAACGAGTCCAGATTTGGAGATAGAAGATGTTTTGAGGCTTTTGCTCCAAAGCACCTTGTTTTCACATATTCACAAGCCAAGAAGCAAATACTCGAAGTTGCTTCTTGGCTCTATGCACAGGGAATCCGCAAGGGCGACAGAGTAGCTGTAAGCGGAAAAAACAGTCCGGAATGGGCAATTGCATACATGGGAATTGTTTACATGGGAGCAATCGTTGTACCTGTTGACTACTCTTTAAGCGATGAAGAAATCGAATACCTTGTAGACTTTGCTGAAATAAAAGGACTATTCATTGACGGAGAACGCTATGAGAGAGTTGGCAAGGACAACAAGTACGGATTCAAGGTGAGCTTGGAAGAAAAAGACCACGAAGAGCAATACATTCTTAACTTGCCGCATGTTGGCACACAACCAATTGAAGAGCCGGTTTCAAAAGACTTGGCAGCTTTTCTTTTCACCAGTGGCACAACAGGTACACCAAAAGCTGTCATGCTCACACATGAGAACTTGGTAGCCGATGCTTATTTGGCACAAGGTAGAATGAACATTTACGAGACCGATGTTTTCTACGCAATTCTCCCTATACATCACGCTTATACAATGCTTGCAGTATTTATTGAATCAATGTCTGTAGGCGCAAACGTTGTCTTTGGAAAACGCCTTATAGTATCTCAAATCTTCAAAGAAATGCACGAAGGCGGGGTCACAATGTTCTTGGCAGTCCCAATGCTTTACAACAAGATGATTTCAGCCATGATGAAGGGTGTCAAAGAAAAAGGCCCGCTCGTAAATGGTTTAGTTCACGCAATGATGGGCTTCTCAGGATTCTTCAAGAAAGCATTTAACGTTAATATCGGCAAGAAAATGTTTGGCTTCATTCTCAAGAAAGTATCGCTGGATAAGAATAGAATTTGTATTTCAGGCGGTGGCCCTCTTCCGGCATCGACCTTTAAGCAATTCAACCAACTTGGAATTGATTTCGTGCAGGGATATGG
>CAVGEF010000117.1:0-1108 GCA_963628205.1 Bacteroidaceae bacterium | reverse complement strand
GATATGGACTTACGGAAACAAGCCCTATAATAACACTCAATCCAACTTTTGATTACGAAGAAACAAGTATTGGTAAAGTCATCCCTCAAGTAGAAGTTGAGTTCAGAGACAAAGACGACCAGGGCAACGGAGAAATTTGTGTCCGCGGTATCATTGTCATGCAGGGCTATTACAAGAACCCTGAAGCTACTGCTGAAATCATTGATGAGGATGGCTGGCTCAGAACCGGAGACATTGGATACCAAGATGACAGAGGTTTTGTCTACCTCACAGGCCGAGCAAAAAACATCATTGTTACAGGGGGTGGAAAAAATGTCTTCCCTGAAGAAATTGAAGACCATTTCCAGCTTTACTACGATGTTGACCAAGTTTGTATTCTTGGATATGTGCTTGATGCAAAAATGAAAACAGAAGGCGTTTGTGCTTTGATTTATCCGTCTCAGGATTGTTCAAAAGCAATTACAAATAAAGAAGATATGCAAAAGCACATGGAAGAAATTGTAGAAGCTGTTAACAAGGAGCTTCTTCCATACAAGAGAATCAGAAAAGTCTTTGTGGTTGACGAGCCAATGGAAATGACATCAACCAAGAAGATTAAGCGCTTTGTTGTTGCTAAAAAATACAAGGAGCTTGTTAATGGACAGTAGTTTCAGAGCTTCTTTAAGAAGCAAAGCTCAAACATTGGATCCTGTCGTCATGGTTGGCCATGGCGGCATTTCTTCCGGTGTTGTAGAAGCATTAAAACAGGCTCTTGACTGCCACGAGCTGGTTAAAGTCCGTTTTCAGGACTTTAAGGACCAAACCAAGGTTTTGGCAGAGACCCTTGCCAAGGAAACTGAAAGCGAGCTTGTGGCAACAACCGGTTTTACAGCTGTTTTCTACAAGGAAAACAAAGAGCTTCACAAATAGCTTCATATCATAAATAAAAGTGGCCCTAAAAGTGCTCCTAAGCGAGGACTTAAATAGTCCTAAGAGAAGTTTCAAAAGTGGGCCACAAATAACCCGCAAATAAAAGTTAGCGAAAGCTAGTTGACAAACAGAAATCTTTATTGTACCTGACTTTGGTAAATGACACTAAAAAATGGTGATAACTCAGAGTTTAACTGGT
>CAVGEF010000116.1:5292-7364 GCA_963628205.1 Bacteroidaceae bacterium | reverse complement strand
AATGAACTCTGAGGGCCCGTATTTAGACAAATCATGTTTTAAGCCTTGCAGTGGAAGTCCAGCCATAAAACAATACTTCATAACAAGGTGCCTGTGTTTTGTTATTGTACGAAAATGAGAAAAAGGCTTAAAGGTAGATTTAACACCGTCAGACATAAAAATTGTTTTCCAATGAGGTTTTTAGAAATAGCTTAGAGCGTTGTTAAATGAAATATCCTGAGCCATCTTTCCCATCATCTCAAAGTCGTTTGAAACTTCCCCGTTTTCCATCCATGTTCCAAGAATATTGCATACAATTCTTCTGAAATATTCATGACGGGGATAAGAAAGGAAAGAACGGCTGTCTGTGAGCATTCCCACAAAACGAGACAGCATACCAACGCTGGCCAACGTCTTCATTTGCTGAACCATACCGTCAATATGATCGCAGAACCACCATGCAGAACCCAATTGAAGCTTACCCGGAATATCACGCTGAAAACACCCCATAAGAGGAGCCAAAACATAATAATCTTTAGGATTCAAAGAATAAAGGATTGTCTTTGGCAAAGCATCCTGCACATCTAAAGTATCAAACAAACGTGAAAGTTTATTTGCTATGGAATAATCGCTTATAGCATCAAAACCGGAATCAGGTCCCAGTGTTTTATACCCTTTTGTACAGTTGTTACGACTTGCCTGTAAGTGCAACTGCATTACAAGACCGCGTTTTGAATATTCTTTTGCAAGAGAAACAAGAATATATGTCTTATACATCTCAGCTTCTTGAGCACTTACAGCTTCGCCTTTCATAGCTTTTTGAAAAACTGCATTTACTTCAGAATCAGAGCCAATAACGAAAGGAGGAAAAGCAATGGAATGGTCCGTAGCAAGGCAACCGTTTTCAACAAAATGGTCAAGACGTTTGGAAAGAGCTTCCATAACATCCCATGCATTTTCTATCTTTACACCGCTTGCACCTGAAAGAGCCTTAATATAAGGACCAAAACCGTCTGACTCTATGTTTATAGCCTTGTCAGGACGGAAAGAAGGAATAACCTTAGTCGTAGTTTTTGCTTCTTTTCTAATTGCACTATGATACTCAAGAGAATCAATAGGGTCATCTGTTGTGCCTACGGCATAAACATTAAACTTGTTGAAAATTCCATAAACATCAAGAGACGGATCACTTTGAAGTTTTGCATTAGCTTCATCGTAAATTTCACGGGCAGTAGAAGGAGAAAGAGGCTTATCAATACCAAAATAACGTTTAAGCTCTAAATGAGTCCAGTGATAAAGAGGATTTCCTGCAAGGCGTGAGACAGTGTCGCTCCAGTTGAGAAAACGCTGAAAAGAATCTCCGTCTTTCTCATTCATGCCATTTGCACGAATCATGCGCCACTTGTAGTGGTCTCCTCCAAGCCATGCGTCTGTAATATTAGGCTCACGCTTGTTTTGTGCAATCTCTTTTGGAGACAAATGGCAATGATAATCAAAAATTGGCATATTCTGTGCCCAGTCATGAAAAAGAATACGGGCAGGCTCATTTTCCAATAGGAAATCTTCATTCATAAAGGTCTTCATAAGCAATGCTGGTTACTCCTAATTAAATTTTTCTTTATTTATCCAAAGACCCAAAGCAGGATTTGGAATAAAGAATACTTTTTCTCCATCAACATCATTGTACCCATATACAAGTTTTGACGGATCATATTTTTTGATAATCGCATCATAAGATGCAGAAATAAAGCCTACATCTTCAATTTCTTTTTGAGAAATATTCTTTACAGCATATGTAATTGAAAAACGTCCGTCACTTGAACCATGAATAAGATGGGCAGCAACACCCATGTTTTCTTTCAAATCTTCACATGTTTTCAAAAGCTCCAAAGTGTGCAAACGTCCATTATAACCATACTTTCTAATGAGTTTATCGTTTGTAGGGTCTTCACCAAACTTATCTACACCCGGTGCAAGAACTATGAGAGAACCTCCGTCAGCCATTGCCATACGGGTCCTGTAAATGCTCTTATTTCCCAGCCATGTACTCTTAAACTCTTTTGGATCAAGATAAACAATGCACTTCTTAATAC
>CAVGEF010000116.1:0-5282 GCA_963628205.1 Bacteroidaceae bacterium | reverse complement strand
TCTTAATACCATGCTCAACAAAATCGATATTATTGTTTTGGGCACATGCGATTGCATCTTCCAAAGGCTTTCTTCCTTCACCAATGAAAAGTCCATGAGTCTGAATTACAGAATTTGGAGCTGTGCAGGCTGTGAGCATGTAAAGAACATGGACATCTTTCAAAAAATGTTCTGCAGCATAGTCAAAAACTTTTCTTACAGGAGTATGGTCACGGCCCATCATTCTTTCCATTCCGTAAACAGCGCCAATAATATGACTTTGATTTATCATTGAGCTTCCGCCAACACCAACAAAAAGGTTCTTTGAATGGTTGGCCATTCCAATTACTTCATGAGGAACTACCTGTCCTATTGAAAGAACCAAGTCAAATGACGTGTCAACAACCATGCGGTTTATTTCTACATCTACAAGTTCTTTCCAAAGGCCTTCTGTTATTTCGCTTACATAAGAGGCCGGAACTTCACCTATTTTTACTACGTCGTGTCTCCAGTCATGTGCATGGAACTTTGAAAGCGGGATGTCTCCGTACATTTGTGAAATCTCTTGTTCTGTCATTGGAACGTGCGTTCCAAGAGCTTCAAGAACCTCTACCTCTACATTATGCTCCAAACACCAATGATAGCTTATATTGGCAATGAGCCCTGCATTTGAGAAAAATCTTGTGAAATCAGGAACCACCATGAGAACTTTTTTTGGCTCTCTTTTAGAAAGTTCTTCCACTACTCTTCTTTTTATTTCTTTATCATCAAGCATTAAAAACCTCAATTATGCATTATAAGTGGTGGCTGCAGTGTTTCCGCCTTCGCCTGTCCAATTGGTATGGAAGAATTTTCCGCGTTCGCAGTCAACTCTCTCATAAGTGTGTGCACCAAAGTAATCACGTTGTGCCTGAAGAAGATTTGCAGGAAGACGTGAAGAGGTGTATCCGTCAAAATAACTTAGTGCACTTGCAAATGTTGGGACAGGAATACCGCAAAGAGTTGCATTTGCTACAACGTTTCTCCAAGACGGAATTAAGGCCTTAACCATATCTTTGAAATATGGGTCAAGAAGAAGGTTGGAAAGTGCAGGGTTTGCATCATATGCTTCTTTAATCTTACCAAGGAAAGTTGACCTGATTATGCATCCGCCCCTCCATAAAAGGGCAATTGAGCCGTAATTCAAATCCCACCCGTAGGTCTTGGCTGCACTTTGCATGAGAACATAACCTTGTGCATAAGAAATAATTTTCGAAGCAAGAAGTGCTTTTCTTATGTCTTCAACCATAGCTTTTTTGTCGCCTGTATACTTTTTTCTTTGAACATCAAAAGCAGTACTTGCTTCAACTCTTTGTTCTTTCATTGCAGAAAGACAGCGGGCAAAAACAGCCTCTCCAATGAGAGTAAGAGGAACACCCTCATCAAGAGCCGCAATTCCTGTCCATTTACCGGTGCCTTTTTGTCCTGCAGTATCAAGGATTTTATCAACAAGAGGCTGGCCGTCTGCATCCTTGTGAGCAAGAATTTCGCTTGTTATTTGAATTAAATAGCTGTCAAGCTCTGTTTTGTTCCATTGTGCAAATACTTCGTGCATTTCGTCAGCGCTCATGCCAAGCATATCTTTCATAAGATGGTAAGCTTCACAAATAAGCTGCATATCTCCGTATTCAATACCATTGTGAACCATTTTTACAAAATGCCCTGCTCCGTCACTGCCAACCCAGTCGCAACATGGACTTCCATCTTCAACTTTTGCACAAATAGACTGGAAGATTGGTTTGACAAGAGACCATGCTTTGGCAGACCCTCCCGGCATCAATGAAGGACCTTTCAAAGCTCCCTCTTCACCTCCGGAAACTCCTGTTCCAACATAAAGAAGTCCTTTGCTTTCAACATATGCTGTTCTGCGAATTGTATCAGGAAAATGGCTGTTACCACCGTCAATTATGACATCGCCCGGCTCAAGGACAGTCAAAAGCTGCTGGATATAATCATCAACAGGAGATCCTGCTTTGACAAGCATCATTACTTTACGTGGAGTTTCAAGAGAGTCTGCAAGCTCTTGAAGACTATGAGTTCCAATTATGTTCAATCCTTTTGCTCTGCCGTTGACAAAGTTATCGACCTTGCTTGTTGTTCTGTTATATACAGCAACGGTAAATCCCTTTGATTCCATGTTCATTACAATATTCTCGCCCATTACAGCAAGTCCAATCAAACCAATATCAGCTTTCTTCATATCTGAATTCTCCTTTTACTCTTACCTTTTTACTCTGGCATTGCCGCTATAGACAGCCCATATTTGTTCTTCATCGGCCGGCGTGCTGTAATCAGTAAGCACAGTTGTTGCAAGAACTCCTGTTGCCCAACCCATTTTTATCCAGTCTTCTTCATTCTTACCGGAAAGAATTGAATACAAAAGGCCACCTACAAAACCGTCACCGCCACCAATGCGGTCCATCACCTGAATTGGTCTTGGCTCTTCTTCATACCAAGAGTCTCCAACGAGCATTAAAGCTCCCCAGTTATGCTCATTGGCACTTACAACTTCTCTAAGAGTTGTTGCAAATACCTGAGCCTGCGGGTACGATTTTCTTACCTGCCCAATCATATCTTTGAACTGGTCAATCTTTTTTTCAATATTTTTACCACCTGCTTGTGGGCCTTTCATTCCAAGAGCAAGCTGGAAATCTTCTTCATTGCCAATAAGAATGTCCGCCACAGAAGCAATCTCTTTGAAAGCAGAACTTAACTTTTCTTCTCTTCCTTTCCAAAACGAAGCCCTATAATTAAGGTCAAAAGAAATTAAAGTCCCGTTTTCTTTTGCAATTCTTGCCACATCCAAACAAAACTTGGTTGTTTTGGGACTTAAAGCACACACAAGACCTGAAAGATGGAGAATTTTCACTCCTTCGATTTTGAAAATTCTTTCAAGCTCAAAATCTTTTGCATCAAGAGTAAGGCCTACTTCCCCGCTACGGTCATTCCAAACACGGGGTCCGCGACTTCCAAAACCGCTGTCAGCAATATTGAACTGGTGCCTGTATCCCCAAGCACCGCATTGAGAAACTTCAGGGCCCTCAAAATCAATATTTCTGAACCTTAGCTCTGCTTTAATGAAAGATGCTATTGGACTGTCTTTGACAAAAGTTGTCAAAACTTTTGTTTTAAGACCAAGAGAAGAAGAAACATTAAGTACATTACTTTCTGCACTTGTAGCCTGCATCTCAAATATATGACTTGTATGAACAGGAAGCCTGTTTACGGGTGTAATTCTAACTCCCATACTTGTTGGACATACCAAATCATATTTGCAATTTTCTCTAAGTTTCATGTTGTCTCCTTTTGAAACCCTCTTATACGGCCAGTCTTGATTTATGGCTAGCCTTGATTTATGGCCAGCCTTAAAAAGTCATTACCATTTCGTGTAATGCCTTGCGTACGGCACCCGGGCCTTCATTCATCTTTTCAAAATAAACAATAACAGCCTCTTTCAAAGATGATGCGCTTAAATCGTATCCCCAAATCTCGCTACGGGACATTATTGCATCAAGCTCTCCACCTGATAACTTTTTGCCAAAGTGAACATTTGCCATATCCTTTTGGGATGCTTCCAACAATGGATCCGGGCTTGGTTCAAAAACCTTGCCATCATCATCAACAGCAAGAAGGTATCTCATCCATGAAGCCAATACAAACGGTACACACTTGAGACTTGATAAGTCCATGCCTCTTTTCTCATACTCTTTGACAGTCTCGCCAAATCTGATTGCAAGTTTTTGGCTTGTATCGGTGGCAATTCTTTGAGGTGTGTCCGGCATGAACGGGTTTGGAAGTCTCTTAAAGACAACATCGTCAATAAAGCTCTTGGGTGAAAGAATACCGGGATCTGTAACAACCGGAAGGCCTTCAACATATCCAAGTCTCTTTATGTAAGAGACAATGTCGCTGTCTTTCATTTCATCACTTATCTTGTTGTACCCCAAAAGGCATCCTGCAATACTCATTGCAGTATGAAGAGGATTAAGACAAGTACATACTTTCATTCTTTCAACTTTTGTTACAGTCTCACGGTTTGTAAATAAAACTCCGGCTTTATCAAGTGCAATTCTTCCATTTGGGAAAGAATCTTCAACAACAAGATATTCGCACTCTTCAGCATTTACAAATGGAGCTACCCATGATTTTTTGGATGTAACCGATATTTCCATATCCTCAATGCCACTGGCCTTAAGCATGGATGCGACAGATGAATCCGGTCTTGGTGTAATTTTGTCAATCATGGTCCACGGGAAGCTGACAACTTGAGGATTGCAGACATAGTCTACAAAACCCTGCTCTACAAAACCGAGTTCATGCCATCTTTTTGCAATTGTCATTATTCCGCTGCCGAGTTTTTCGCCGTTTCTGGAGCAGTTGTCCATACTGACGACCGCAATTGGAAGACATCCGGCTTTGTATCTTTCAAAAAGAAGTGATGTTACCATACAGCACACTGTCAAACAGTCTGCCGGGCCTTTGAGAATATCTTCCTGAACGTACGCAGGGGCTGTTGAATATCCCTTTTCTGTGATTGTAAAACTTACCATTTGAAGGTTTGGACTTGTGAAAACTTCGCAAAAACGCTTCCAGTCAGCTTCTCTTTTAGGGCTGCATCTTAAAGCTTGCGCAACAGATGCAACGACAGCTTTTTGGACTGTTCCGTCACTTTTAAGTGTCACATCTATGCTCAAATTGTCGAACTTGTCATAACCCTGGTCAAGCATTTCCCAATCAAAAGCCTCTCCTACGAGAATGCCTGTATCTTCAATTCCTTTATTCAAAAGATCCTGCATTCTTGCTGCCAAGAAAGCTCTGAAAATATTACCTGAACCAAAATGAACCCATTTGCAGGCCCTTAGGGTGTTCTCTCTCATTTTTTCTATATCATAATTTGGCAAGTCATACCCTGCATCTTTCCATTCTTTTCTCAAAGAAGCATCTTTTATCGAATTAAGACAAAGTTTCATAATCCACCTCCATTCAAATTCTGTTCTTACTCAATTCCAAGAGCTTCTTGCAAAACAAGCCTCAACAGGACCTTTCAAAAGCGTTTTACAAACAGCCTTATGTTTAATTTACAAGGACTTTATAAACGCTTTTCAAAAAGCTCTACAAAGGTTTCATAAAGACAGTTTTGCAAAAAGTTCTGCAAATTAATCTTTTTGCTACAATATATGTAACTATAAACTGTTTAGTAAGATAACGCAACTGATATTTTAGTTTACCACATTAAATTCCTTTGAAATTTATGCCATTGACAC
>CAVGEF010000115.1:0-2311 GCA_963628205.1 Bacteroidaceae bacterium | reverse complement strand
AATTCTTGATCCTGTAAACTTCAAAGAAGAAGTCATAAATTCAAAAATCCCGGTCCTTGTTGATTTTTGGGCACCATGGTGCGGACCTTGCAAAATGATTGCTCCGCTTATTTCTCAACTTGCGGAAAAATACGAAGGCAAAATCAAAATCTGCAAAGCAAATGTAGATGAATTGGCAGATTTATCAATGCTTTATGGAATTAGCAGTATCCCTACTCTTCTTATATTCAAAAACGGCGACGTAGTAGCTCAAAGAATAGGAAGTGCAAATATTGCCGTCCTGGAAGCTTTTATTGCGGACAATTTGTAAGCAAATTTGTAATCATTGAAAGCTGTAAATTGTAACTGTAAATTACAAACGCTGTAAAAGACAAACCATAAGGGGTAACCTTTGTACACTCGATACCTTGGAAAAGTCTCTTGTCAAAGATTTCTGTTAAAACAGTCAAAAACACAAAACTTGACGATAACTCAAACCCATGATAGCTTTGTATTTGGAATTTAGAAATTGGAAGCGGTTGTGCATACAAGAATACTAAAAGAGCACAAAATATCGCTTGTATGTCATTTGACCATGCATCAACCATTTGCATGATAAAAAATAATAAATACAGGAAGTGACCTCCATGCGTTTTTTTGATACACATTGCCATATTGGTTTAATTCATGAAGACCAACTAGAACAACTTATAGCAGTACAATATGCAAAACGTGCAGGCGTAGCACATATAGTCTCAATATGTAACAGCCTTACAGATTTTGAAGTCGTTTATAACAACCTTAAAAGTGCAAAGAACGTCTACCATGCAGTAGGAGTATCTCCAACTGAAAGCGGTAACGTGCTTCTTAACTGGGAAACCGATATTCAAAAATTTCTCAAGTTTGACAGGGTAATAGCAGTAGGCGAAACCGGTCTTGACTATGGAAAGTACAAACAATATCAAGATACCCAGGTCGAACTTTTCTTAAAGCACCTTGAAATAGCAAGAAGAGCACACCTTCCTGTCATTATTCATAACAGAGAAGCAGGCGCCCATATTTTGGAAATCCTAAAGCACAATATCCCGGAAGAGGGCGCAATTTTCCACTGCTATTCAGAGGACTGGGAATATGCATTTAAGGCAATGGAACTTCCTGTCTATTTCTCGTTTGCAGGAAATATTACATATAAAAATATCCGCAAACTCACAGACACAGTGAAAAATTTGCCGGAAAATCGCATTCTCATAGAAAGTGAAGCTCCTTTCATGGTGCCTGCCAAATATACAAAACGCAGAAACAAACCGGAATACTTGCCGGAGACAGCAAAAGCTATAGCCTATATCAAAGGCATGCCTCTTGAAGAAATGTCTGAAATCCTCTATCAGAACAGCCTTAACGCCTTCCATCTTACGGAGGAATAAGGTGCAAAATCTTTTTCACCCTGTCTCAATAGGAAGCTTAAAACTGGATGGAAACCTCTTTCTTGCGCCAATGGCAGGATATACTGACAAAATCTTCAGAAGCATTTGCCTTTCGCACGGAGCAAATCTTGCATACACGGAAATGGTCAGTAGCGAAGGCATTGCCAGGGGCAGTGAAAAAACCGTCATGCTAATGGAACGCGGAGAGGGAGAAAAAGATCTTGCAATTCAGCTTTTTATGCCAAATGCTAATGTGGCTGAGCGCTCAATAGAGGGAGTTTTAGCATATAAGCCTGCACTTATAGATATAAATGCAGGCTGTCCTGTTCCAAAAGTAGTCAAAACAGGAGCAGGAAGCAGTCTTCTCAAAGAACCGTCGACTATAAAAGAAATAGTCAAAACACTTGTAAAAAATACAAATGTCCCGGTTACAGTCAAAATAAGAACAGGATGGGATTTGGACAGCATAAATTATTTAGAAACAGCACAAGCAGCCTTTGACGGAGGTGCCGGTGCTGTATGTATGCATGCAAGAACACGCAGCCAATTATATATGCCGTATGCAAACTGGGATTTACTGAGAGATTTGAAAAACCATTTTCCGGAAAAAACAATCATTGGCTCCGGAGACTTGTTTTGTGCACAAGATGGGATAAAAATGCTGGAAGAAACCGGCATAGATGCAATCATGTATGCCAGAGGTGCAATAGGAAACCCTTTTATATTCGAAAAGACAATAGCAAAACTTCAAGGAAAGACAATTGACGAACCTACAATAGAAGACAAAAAGAATGCAATCATGCAACATCTTAATGGTCTTGTAGATTTCTTGGGAGAAAATGCTGCATGCAGAGAAATGAGAAAACACGTTTGTGCATATCTCAAGGGCATTCCCAACAGTGCTAAAG
>CAVGEF010000114.1:0-11118 GCA_963628205.1 Bacteroidaceae bacterium | reverse complement strand
TTTCAACGATTTTCTTTAATTATGCTCCTAAAGATTTCTGGTGATAACTCCTAAAAACGGGAAGACCAAATCATTTATCGTATGATTATAATTGAGTCCAAATCTAATCTCTGTGACATCTAAACGCCCACTGTAAAAATCATCCTCACTTGTATCGCTAATACTCTCGTCTCTAATATCCCAACCCGTCTTCCAACCGCGGTTTGTAATACCCTTTAAGTTAGCTCTCAAATACCATGACTGAGCCTCAATTGCAACATGCTCTGAAAACGACAACTGGTCATCATCATTACGGGAAAGCCCATATGTACGCTTATCATTTCCCAGGGCCAAATTCACAGACTTTACTGCCCAAGGACTTGAACTTGCAAAAATACAACACAAATTTACAAGAATGAAAAAGAGTAAAGCAACACAGTTTTTTTTCATGGCCTAATAATAGACACTTTGGAGTTTTTTGCAAAGATTGCACCAATGACCAAAATAGAAAGCGATACGAAAAGTCCAATATAAATTAAGACATGGTTATATTCAAATTCAAAATACACACCGCCATCTCCAACCTGTGGTAGTGGTATTGGGTCGTACGGCATATCATTTTCACTTAATATTTTCTTAATATTAAGCAAATTAACAACAGGAATACCGCGTGCTGCATACTCAAAAACAAGCCCTCTATCTTTAGAAGTTGGTATTCTTGGAGGATTTGTCACAAGTCCCTCCGGAAAAGACAAAGTATAGGTCGATGTCCCTGTGTTAGGACTGGCTCCGCCTACATTTACAAACAAATCAACATCTTCTCCATATAATTCAAGCCGTCTTTGAATACTCTTTTCTATATCATTGTAATCAATAAACTCAATACCTTCATTTTGTCCCAAAGAAACTACTGTGCCTCTGGTATTTTCGTACAAAAGACCGTCAAAACCACCTTTTCCATAATCATTATCGCTTCCGGGAGATATTGCCAAAAACTCAAAATCAAGTAAGTTTGAATTAAGAAGCACCTTACAAATTGTAGCAATATTCAGCTCAAGCCTGGTTGCTCCAAAAGTAGAGGCTCCATAAGAAGCAATAACTTTTGTTTTAAGATTCATAACTTGAGCAGCACAAAGAGTTGCAATTGCAAAACCGGGGAAAGAACCGCTTGTTCCAACAGCAATTACATCTCCCTCTTTAAGCCCAGCTTCTTTGAAATACTTTACCAAAATGGCTGCGCAATTTGGGTTTAGACTTGAACGTTTTGCATCGGCATGGCCTAAAGTTGTTGCAATTTCTGAAAACTCAGGACCAAGTAGGCCCGTTTTATTAAGATCTTCTTCTTCAATTGCAATATCATGAGCCTTAACATACTCCAAAAGCACTTCTTCACAGACTTGCATAAGCTTTGATGCTTCAATTTGAGTATCATAATAAGGCAAATTCTCATAAGTTTTTGTCATCTCTACAGCAAAAACAGTGCAAAGTAAAACAAAAAAAGCACAAAACAGGAAGATGGGTCTAATTTTGAGAGAAACTTGCAAAGCACAGTATTTTTTCTTTGCGCCCATCAAAATACTCCCGCATAGTGAAGCAATGCAATTATAAAAGAAATTATCATAAGCATAAAGACAGTCTTAAAAACGCCCTGTTTTACCATGTCGTTTGCAACAAGACCGGGCACAACATAACCAATGATTCTCAAATCCTGGCTTATGAAACTGGTTAAAAAAAGAAGCTCATTGAAAATCCATGCATAAATTATGCCCAAAATGACACAACAGGCAAACCGCCTTTTGCCATAAATAAAGATAACTTTATCCAAAACAAGCATTGTGAGCCAAATTAGAATAGCCATAACCAAGGTAGAGACAATTCTCAGAGGCTGATTCAAATAAAATGCCAAATACCCGGCAGAAATAAGACCACCGGAAGCAAGTCCTAAAAATTCTTGGGCCATAAAACCCAAAATAACACTAAGACAAACAGCACTCTTTAGCATTGAAAGGTCTCCTTTCTACTCAATTTTAGCACCATCATGAGCATTTTTATCATTTTCCATGCACTCTTTTAAGAGAACCATAGCATCACCTTTTATATTGCCAAGACCAAGTATGGTTTTACAGTCTTTGTCTGCAAGTCCGCGAAGTCCCAACGAAGTATCATAAGCTTCAACTTCTATGACTTTCCTGCCCTCTTGATTTGAAGCTTTAGACATCTTATACGAAAGATATCTTACGCATTTTTTCTTATTATCTCCAATAACAAGAATTCTTTTCAAATGAAAATTGCAAAACAAAGAAGTAAAATAAAACAGTCTGAACTCACGGTCTGCTCTGTTGTTATATATGACGATGCAATCATCACTTGCCCATTTTTCCAAAAGAAGTCGTGCACTTTCCTTATCGTTGGCTGCAAACCCATTTACAAAAGTCATTCCCATAACATCAAATGGCCCTTTGAGCCCAATGTCCGGTTTGTAAGACGAAAGATAACCAAGAA
Organism: Bacteroidaceae bacterium; assembly: GCA_963628205.1. Classification (GTDB taxonomy): domain Bacteria; phylum Spirochaetota; class Spirochaetia; order Sphaerochaetales; family Sphaerochaetaceae; genus UBA9732. The sequence continues at coordinate 8,637 of CAVGEF010000114.1, read as the reverse complement.
TCTCTTCATCTTTCAGGCCATCTATTTTGTCACGTATGCTGGCGCTTGAAACAGCATTAAAATCAATGCTCTTAAAAACTGCAAGAGAAAGCTTAGCGTTAATATCGTTATAATAAGGGCTTTTGTTATAGCTGTCATGGACATTGCAAGATGAAAATTCAGCACAATCGTTCTGGCTAGTGCCACAGGCGGGCTTATAAGAGTCATTGATGACAATTGCATAAGGATCATTTTCAAAAATTGAATCAGAAGTATAAAACTTTTGACCCTTTGGGACAGAAAGACGTAAAACTTCTGCAGTAGAAGAATTTGTCCATCCCATTTGGTCTACGTGGTCTACAAATGCATTTGTTACAACACATACAGTAGGATGAACAAGTTTATTTGCCATAAAACTTTGGCTCTCCGGCCTTACTGCCATACATTCAAGTACAACAGCATTGACCTTAAGTTTGGAAGCCAACTTAAAAAAGTTTCGCTGCTCGCGGATTAGATTAAAACCTCTCTTTCTTTCTACCGGTTTTTCAGTACCGTCAGGATAAATAATTAATGCTTCAGAACCGGTAGTCTTGGTCAAAGTTTTCACATTGCACATAGAAAGACAGGAAGAAATTTGTCTTGAAACTGTAGTTTTTCCTCTAGTTCCATTTACAAGAATACGAATAGGCACAGAATTCACATTCTTTGAATGAAAATAAGCCTCAAGTATCCCTAAAATGATAAATACAAGAAAAACCGCAACAATAAAGACCACAATTAATACCAAAAAAACTAAGTCGGTAATAAAACAAGCGGTGAACTTTACAGCCACCGCTTATCTTATTTGAAAAAACCTCTACACTTATTTACACTCAAACCACTGAGTTCAAGAGAAGAAGGCTGAACACCAATGTGAACAAAGCAACAGTCTCTATGATACCAATGACAATAAGGTAGTTAGATGTACCTTTACCGGTCTCAGCAAGAGCATCACAAGCCGATGCCGAACATCTTCCCTGAAGCCATGCAGAAAGACCAATTATTGCTCCACCAAGAACACCTACTGCAAAAGCGATGACATCTGGGACACCGTTTCCAATAGCACTGTTGATGAAGTTCATAAGAAGGAAGCCGTAAATCGTCTGTGTAAGAGGAGCACCGGCAAAACCAACCATCATGAATGCAGCGGGCTTACCGCTAGCATAGCACTTCTTCCAACCGCCAACAGCGGACAAAGCAGCACAACCGACACCACAAGCAGAGCCAAGAGCTGAAAGGAAGAAAGCAGCAACCAAACCAATCATTTTGATAATCATTTCAATAATCTCCTATTATTGATTTTCACTAGAGTTTTTTTGGAAGAACTTCAAAACAAAACCTTATTTAAGGCACGTCTTGAAAAATGTTCTTCAAGCGTTCTTTTTGAACGGTTCGTATGGAATACCGGCCCATTCCATTCCGAGCTGGCCCGAAAATTCCAGAAGATTCAAGCGCATGCCGTGAACCACGACACTGAGCATTCCCATAACAAGGTTAAGACCATGACCTATAACAAGAACAAGTATTCCTGCCGGCAAAGCCCAACCATGCAGCATGGATTCAACCATTCCATTGAAGCTCTGTGCTATCGCAAGACTGGCCATACCAACCGCAAACAAACGAATATAGCTCATAACGTTTCCAAAAGCACTAATAGTGTTTAAGAACGTCGTGAACGCACCACCAAGACCGGCTTTAAGGCCGGCACCAAAACTTTGCCCGGGTTCCTGAGAACCAAAGACTACAACCAAAACAAGCCCAATGATTAGAAGTGCAAAAATCATGGAAATATTTACATTTGCACCAATAACAAGCATTAATATGAGGTAGTAAATGCTGTTAATCATAACAAGCCATGCCAAATCAGCAACAAGAGCAATACTCTTTTCTTGCCATTTTCTTACAACATTCATAAGACATGCAAGTGAAAGCTGAATTGTTCCTACCATGAAGCAGAACTTCATGACTGTATTTTGTGCTACATCAGCATCTACACCAAACTTCTCCGGATAGTTAGCAATTTGCGGAATAACGAACATCCTGAAAAAAGGAATATCCATTGCTTTTTCACTTCCAAGCCAAGTACCGGTCAAAGAGCCCCAAATGATTGTTGCAATACTCATGACATATACAAGCATATTAAGGTTCGTGAGCTTCTTGCTCTTAACATGAAGCACAACAGCAACGCCCAAGAAAACAAGCCCGTATGCAGCATCACCAATTATCATTGCAAAGAACAATGCCAAGAACAAAAGGAACCACATGCTAATGTCATATTCCTTATATCCAGGAACAGTTCCAAGCATTTCAAACACAGGTTGCATCATGGCTGTGACTTTGTTGTATTTAATCTTTGTAGGAACAGGGTCATCATCACTTGGGTCATCAAACGCATACGCCCAGCAATTCTCTTTTGCAATAGCCCTGAAACCCTCAACACTTGCCTCAGGCAAAAAGCCCCACAGGCAACAAAGTCCGTCCTGCTCACTGACAGCACCGCTTACAGACGAATAGACAATGTCATCTGTCGTCTTTAATGCATAACGGTCATAGCTGGAAATATATGAGGCCGATGCTGCAATAAAACTCTTAAGTTCGTGCAACTTGAAACTCACGCTGGAGATTTCTTCATCAAGCTGACCAAGTCCCTTTTGAGGAAGCTCAAAACGAGATGCCGGAAAATCTTCAGCAAGAGGTTGTCCCACTGTAGCAACAACTTTCATTTTGTCTATGTCGCTAAGACGAATAAACTTTACATCCTCAGGAATTAAAGAAACTTCATTTTTACCCATTTGGTAGAAAAACAAAGGTACACCCTCTTTTTCAAGAGCCTTAACTTCATTTGGATTAAAAGAACCCCATCCTTCAATGGCAGTTCTTTGATTTTTAAGTTCAAAAAGTTCGTCTTCAGCAACTTTTAAGTCAGAGACAGCCGTGCAAAGTCTTTCATGCAAAGAATTAAATTCCTGCCTACCCAAAATTGGATTTTGAGGAACTTTTGGCTGTTCTACCAAAACAGAGCGCATCTTATCCAAAGAAGCCAAACGCTCGGTATACTTTGTATCAGGAACGCTCGTCTCCGAGATATGAACAACACCAAAATCTCTAATTGCATTAAGCATTTCATTCTTGTGAACAGAGGAGGCTACAATCATGACTTTCTTCATTTTTTCAATCATGTACTACTCCTCCTTGCCCGCAAGCTTCTTTTTTGCAATCTTGCCACGCACAACAGCAGCTGTCTGCTGGTCACCAATATAAATTCCAATCCTGCGGATATTCTCCTTAGTCTCCGGAATCTTCACTTTCTCAAAAAGATTAACCCTTTGGCTTGTCGTCCTAAGTTCTTTTTCTAAAAGCGAAACTTGAACCTTTAGAGTAGACATGAGAGCATCTATCTTAGCACTGTCTCTAAGAAGAAGAACTGCCTTATCTACCCAAAGAGGATAGCGTTCAACATCATAATCAATGTCTTCAAACGTCAAATCCTCAAAAACAGGTATAACAACACCTGCTATGTTCCCTTCTCCCTTGATAACGGTACTGGGCTTAACAAGGCTGTCAAGCTGGCTTGCCACATCAAAGGAGCTGTTTTCGCCAAAAACACCAATCCAGTCCTGAGCTCCCTTGATAAGTTCATTTTGTTTTTCCTTATACATGTTAAGCTCAGACTCGATTTGACGAATGACCATTTGGAGTTGCTGCTTTTTGAGCTGAAGAGTAGGAAGATAACGCTCATACTGTTTGAGCTGATCTTTTTGTTTCTTCTGTTCGTTTTTAGTCAGCTTAACTGCCACTTCAAGCCTCCGCCTTCTTTGGCCATCTTTGAGCTATAAGCTCACTTCTAAGACCTGTTTCATTTGGTTCAAAACACTCTGCAAGGATTTCCCATCCAAGGTCCAAAGCCTCTTCCAAAGGAATATTTACAGACAAGTCCATAAGTTTTGTTTCAAAAAGATTACCGTATTTGAGTAATTTTTCGTCCCATTCACTCATCATAAATCCCATGGATTTCTTCTCTAATGATTCTTTATAAGCACTGTAAAGCTTAATAAGACCATCCATAAGAGCTCTATGGTCATTTCTTGTACTGCTGTTAACATTTTGTTTCAGACGGCTAAGACTTCCAAATGGCTCAATATGACCGTTTTTAAGGTAATACTGGCCTTCTGTAATATAACCGGTGTTATCCGGAACCGGGTGAGTAACATCATCACCGGGCATTGTAGTTACAGCTAAAATTGTTAAAGAACCGGCACCTTCAAAGTCAACGGCTTTCTCATAGCGACTTGCAAGAGAACTGTAAAGGTCTCCTGGGTAACCTCTGTTGGAAGGAACCTGGTCCATAGTAATGGCCATTTCTTTGAGAGAGTCGGCAAAGTTTGTCATATCTGTCAAAAGGACAAGAACTTTCTTACCTTCAATAGCAAAACGTTCTGCAACAGCAAGAGCCATATCCGGAATCATCATACATTCAACAGTTGGGTCGCTTGCAGTATGAACGAACATGATGGTTCTGCTCATTGCACCGCTTTCTTCCAAAGTATCTCTGAAGAACAAATAGTCATCATACTTAAGACCCATTCCGCCAAGGATAATGAGGTCGACTTCTGCTTGCATGGCAATTCTTGCAAGAAGTTCGTTGTATGGCTCACCGCTTACAGAGAAGATAGGAAGCTTTTGGGATTCAACCAAAGTATTGAAAACATCAATCATTGGAATACCGGTTCTAATCATGTTCTTTGGAACAATTCTCTTTGCCGGGTTAACTGAAGGTCCTCCAATTTCAACCATATTTTCTTCAAGAGCTGGGCCATTATCACGAGGACGTCCGGAACCGTCGAAAACACGTCCAAGAAGATCTTCAGAAAAGCTTACCTTCATTGGAACGCCAAGGAACCTAACTTCATCATTTGTGGAAATTCCCTTTGCACCGGCAAAAACCTGAAGGCTAACAAGATCTCCATCCAACTTGATTACGTTAGCAAAGCTTTTTCCAACGACGGCAAGGTCGTTGTACCTTACACCCTGAGCACGAACAGTAATAACGTCGCCCACGATGGATTCTATTTTAGTATAGACCTTGTTCATTTTCACATCTCCTCACAGCAGTTGGACTTTGCACAGTACAAGTCCTTTATTTCTTTCTCATACTGTTCATAGCGAGGGTCTGTAACCGCAACGCTGTTCCAGTCGAGGAACTTTTGTCTTATTTGGTTGAAGAAAGAACGAACATCTCTCTTGTTTTCCAATGCAAAATCTGATGTAAGCACTTTATACAAGAGGTTAAACTCTTCTTTTTGTCTATCTGGAAGAACAGCACTGTCTACAGGGTCAAATGAGTTTTGCTGTAAATAGACAGCATCCAAGAGCTCACCTTTCTGGTACACAATGTAATCTTCAACAGAAGTTCCCTCTTCTCCAACAACTTTCATCATTTGATTTATTTCATTGCTTCTGAACAAAATATTTCGTGCATTCTCAACCCTTTCCTTATCAATGATTCCATTGTATTTCGACCAGGAATCAAGAGGATGAATTGCAGGGTATTTTCTTGCATCGGAACGCTCACGGCTAAGACCGTGGAAAGCACCAACAACCTTGAGAGTTGCCTGAGTTACAGGCTCTTCAAAGTTTCCGCCGGCAGGGCTGACTGTTCCGCCAATTGTTACAGACCCTGTTGAGCCATCATGAAGTCTTACTTTTCCGGCTCTTTCATAGAAAGCAGCAATAACACTCTCAAGATAAGCAGGGAATGCTTCTTCTCCGGGGATTTCTTCAAGTCTTCCACTCATTTCTCTCATTGCCTGTGCCCAACGGCTTGTTGAGTCAGCAAGAAGAAGAACGTTAAGACCCATTTGTCTGTAATACTCTGCCATTGTAATAGCGGTATAAACCGATGCCTCTCTTGCTGCAACAGGCATTGAAGAAGTATTACAAATGATAATAGTTCTTTCCATAAGTGAACGGCCTGTTTTTGGGTCTATGAGTTCAGGGAACTCTTTAAGAACTTCAACAACCTCACCGGCACGTTCTCCACATGCAGCAATAATTACAATATCTACCTCTGCGTTACGGCTTGTAAGGTGCTGTAAAACAGTTTTTCCTGCACCAAACGGGCCAGGAACACAATATGTACCACCTTTGGCAACAGGCAGGAATGTATCAATTATTCTAATCTTTGTAACAAGAGTTTCATCCGGTCTAAGGCGCTGTTCATAACATCCTACAGCCTTTTTAACAGGCCAGCTGAATACCATTGAAAGCTCTTTTTCTTCGCCTTTGGGGTTTTTGATCTTAGCAACAGTAGCTCTTACATTATAGGTTCCCTTGTCAGAAATTGAGACAACTTGCCAATCAACATCTTCGAAACCGAATGGAACCATTATTTTATGAGTGAACATACCCTCAGGTACAGTTCCAACAGCATCACCGGGTCTTACCGTATCACCTACGGAAACACAAGGTGTAAAAGGCCAATCCTTATTTGGAATTGGATCCAAGTAAACACCTCTTTGGAGGAAGAATCCGCATTTCTCAGCAAGAGACGGGAGCGGGTTCTGAAGTCCATCATAAATTTGAGTAAGAAGACCGGGTCCCAGCTCTACACTCATCATCTCGCCTGTGAACTCAACCTTGTCTCCAACCTGTATGCCGTTTGTAATTTCATAAACCTGCATGCTGGCTTTATTACCGTTTATTCTAATGACTTCTCCCTTGAGCTTTGAGTCACCTACAACTACATAAGCAACTTCGTTCTTGGAAATGGCACCATCGAATGTTACGGTAACAAGGTTTCCGTTTACACCAGCCACATATCCTGTACTTTTTGTCATAGTATCTCCAATTACTTTTAATTAAACCTTTTCAACGTTTATTTCTTCTTTAACTTTGCCAAAGAGCTTTTGGTATTCAGTATTTCCGTTTTCAACATTGAACAAATCCTTTCTCAATAAAATTCTAAGTTCAAGTGCATAACCAAGTACGACATCCTGACTAAAAGCCTTGAAAGCAAGCTTTTTCTCAAGATAATCAAACTTATACTTCATAATAAGAAGCTCTGCATCCAAAGGATTTTTTGCTGACATGACAGCGTTGCCAAACTTTGCTGTATCAAAATCTTCCTTAGAAGTTAAAACGGCGTCTTTGCCTAATGCAACTTTACGTCTTGCATTTACAGCATTGTTGGCAGTAGTGCAAAATTCTTTCCATTCTCTTAGAAAGCGGTTTCCTTTGTATTCTTCATTTGAAATGGCAGTTAAAAGTTCCAAATCACCTGAAGGAACCCGTTCTTGAGCATACTCAATAAAAGAGTCCCAACTCATTGGAGCTTTGTCACCAAAACGAAGCATTGGCAAGCTTGAAAGAAAATAGTACCTAGAATCAACAGGCATCTTTACTCCTTCAGAACTTTAATCCGCCAAGAAATGGCTTCAAGAGTTTTGCAATTTCATCATCAGAGAGATCATAGAATCCTGAACCGTCTTTAAGACAAAGTTTTGCACCGGATCCCTTTACAGGTCTCAACTCAAGACCTTTTTCAATTTCTTTGGCAAGGTCTTGTTTAATTTTCTCGTTTACAGCTTTTACTTCCAATACATACTTGGAAGGGTCTTCGCCATTGAGTGCTGCAATGATAACCTTTGACATCTCATCGCCTTTCATAGCCTTGGAAACTTCAGAAGAAAGAAGTCCGTCAAGGTAAGACTCAAGCTCTTTCTTAATAGAAAGAACAGCATCTCTTTGTGCTTGTTTGACCAGTGATTTTGAGCTCTCAATCTCACGGTTAGCGTTTTCAATCATCTTGGTTGCTTCTTTTTTTGCATCTTCGATGATTTCCTGAGCCTGAACTTTTGCAGCATCTACAACTGCGGCAGCCTCTTTTTTGGCCTCTTCAATGCCATCATGTTTGATAGATTGAACCAAATCTTGAATTTGTATCTCCATTCTGCTCCATCCTTTTATGTTCAAGGGTTATCCCTATAAATCTTTATTATAAAGAAGTCAAAAGCCCAAAAAATCCCTTCCTAATCTTTCTCTTGAGCTTTTTTGCCTTCTTTGCAGGCACTGTTACACTTATATGTGCATTATTCCCAATCCTGCTCTTTCATGATTTGTTATTGGGTGAATAGCACTGTCTCCATAAAGTGCTACAGCTACCCATTTGCCATCAGAAACAATTGCCATCTTTAGTTTTAAGGCTGCATCCAAAAGTATATGGTTTGTTATACCGGTTACAGCTTCCAATGCAGCATGCATTACAGCATGAACAGATCCGGCTTCAGGCTTTACTATTTCATTCTGCAGTGCACATCCTATTGCAGACTTTGTAAGGCTTTTCATCACTTCATTTCTTGAACCTGTAATAAATGTTACAGCAAGCTTGTACTGTTTGTAATCCTTAGCAACAAGTTGCTTAAGGACTTCTTCCTCTTCCCTACTTGTCATAGCTGCCAGCATGGCCATCTTGCCAATCCTGTCCAACTCAATCTGCATACACATACACTCCTTTGGAATCGTATTCTAAGAATACAACTTTTACACTACTGGAAACACTTTTTAACTGAATCTTAATTGAAAACTTGTACACTTGGGCGAAAAAACGCAAAAATTGCGCTC
>CAVGEF010000113.1:0-3430 GCA_963628205.1 Bacteroidaceae bacterium | reverse complement strand
TAATTATATAGTATAATTCTGTAAAAAGAACCTTTAACGTCAAAAATAAAGCTCCGGTTCAAAAATACAGTTTGACAAAAATCTTGAAAATTATCCTTTGCCATCTATGAAAATTGCATTGACCGGGCACATTTCATGGCAACAGTAACAACGAATACATTTTGAATAGTTTGCTATAATGTAACGGTCTTTTCTGTTTTGTGTGTCGCCGGCGGACAAGCTCAGCGCATGAGCCGGACAAATATGTACACATTTTAGGCACCGTATACATTTGTCTTTGTCAAATACCGGAGCCGGTTGTTTACTTTGCATTTTCTTTTGAATACCACGTGTCAAAAAAGGCAAGACTAGAGTTTTAACAAATTTTGTTTTTTCTCTGACCGGTATCATATCAAAATCTTTTACGACAATTTGTTGTGCATCTAAAACAGGGTAGACTACATTTGCCGGTAAAATATGTCTTCTTGAGGCTTCTTTTAATATGGGGATTTCTTTTGGATTATATCCCATGATAATTGCTTGTGCTGTATCTAAAGCAATTCCATTGCAAGAACCAAGAACAAGACTTAATGTTCGAGGATTTCCATTAGCAGGTCCGGCCCCTTCCATCCCAATTATTCCATCCATAAATGAAAATGCAGGTTTTACAGTCTCATATATTCCAACAATAAGTTTTGCAAAACTCTCACGGCTTGGGCATTTTACATGACAAGAACTCTTGTGAAGCCCCGGGATTGTCCCAAACATGTTTTTTACAGCACCTGTTGTGTACATGAATTGGTGAGTTTTGAATTTTGCAAGCGAAAATACCATATCAACCTTATCTATGATATTTGCCATAAGTAATTTTTTACCGGTTCCGTTAATCTCTTTTTGAACAGGATTTATTGTGAAATCGGCCCAAATTGCACCTTCATCATCGCATACATCTTTTATTCCACATCTTTTTGCTTCAAATGAAGGATTTTGCAACCCGGGTGAGTCTCCAACATATATTTCTTTTACACCGCAATTCTTAAGGTATTTGATAACAGCTCTTACAAACTCCGGGTGTGTCGTTATGCAATCTTGCGGCTTTGCATCTGATAGAATATTTGGCTTTAGAAGTACCGTTTTTCCTCCCACATTTGGCATTTGTGCTTCACGTGCCACCAGTGCAATTGTTTCAGACAAAGTTTGAGGATTGTAGCTTTCACATTTCGCTATAGCAACAGGAACTTCTTTATTTTTTGATGCAATATTTTGTGCAATTGTTTTATATGTCATTCTGAGAAAACCTTTGTAAATTTTTTTCTTAAAAGACAAAAATAAAGAGGTCCACAGGAAGAAGAGGTATCAGGCATGACTATTGAGCCGTGAGATAATTTCTCAACATGTAAAGAATTAAAATCTTTGCTCAGTTTGCAATCAAAGTTAGTAAGGATAGCTTCTAAATTGGGAATATGAACTTCTTCAAAAAGGTCTTTTCTCTTTTTATCAAGTTTTTCAATATTCATTTCATTTTCAACAGGGTTGATGGAACATGTGCTGTACAAAATGTATGCACCTTCTGCTGCGGCATCAAGGGCAGCTGCAAGCATTGCAAATTGCTGTATTGCAAGTCTTTTGGGACGTGTTGCACTCCAAACGGAGAGAGCTTGTGCATCATTGATTACATGCCGTTCTGACGAGCATGGTGCATCCAAAAGTATGCAGTCATACACATTTTTTTCATGTAGCGACCATTGTGTACTGTCATGGCCTGTAATTTTTATATTTGTTCTGAATTGCGGTTTAAGACAAGTTTCTACAACTTTATTCAAGCGACTTCTTCTTGCAGATGAACGGTCATTTGCTATTAAAGTTCCGGTTCCTTTGAGTTTTATTGCAAGAACAAGCGTTTTTCCTCCGGGGGCTGCACACATGTCCAAAACTTTGTCATTTTCTTTTACAGGAAGAATTGAGGCTGCAAGAATTGATGCCATATCCATATAGTATGGCTCGTTTATATAGTCTGAGGCATTTTCAATTGCATTTGACAGGGACACGGGCCGTGATTCTTCTAACATTGAAGTTTTGAGCTCTTGCCACCTGTCTTTGTAGAGATTTTCGTAGTAAAGATTAAAACGCTCTGCACCTGTTGTAAGAGCATTTTTGCTTGAACTCTTTTTTGACATCAAATATTCAACTGTACAAACTAGAATTTAGTGCCAATGACTTTTACAAGTGCCTGCGTACCGGCTTTTCCATAGCCTTTTGCACAAAGCTCTTCATACATTTTTTCAACAAGTTCAAGGCCTTTGAGCTCCAAGCCCATTCTCTTGCTCTCTTCTAGTGCAATTTTCATGTCTTTGACAAAGTGCTCAACAATAAAACCCGGGTTATAGTCACCCTTTATGATTCTTGGAGCAAGATTGTCCAGTGAATGGCATCCTGCTGCTCCTTTTGATATAGTAGAGAGCATTTTTTCAAGATTCAAACCGGCTTCCTTAGAGTAGGCGAGAGCTTCGCACATTCCAATCATAGTTCCTGCAATTTGAATTTGGTTAGCCATCTTTGTATGTTGTCCGGCACCTGCCGTGCCTTCAAGAATAATTGACTTTCCCATGAGCTCAAAAAGAGGTTGAACTTTAAGAAGTGTAGACTCATCCCCGCCAACCATGATGGATAATGTTGCATTTTTTGCACCTGAATCACCGCCCGATACCGGAGCATCAAGGCTTTCACATCCTGTTTCTTTTGCTTTTTCATAAATTTTAACAGCCAATGACGGTTTTGTTGTTGTCATGTCAACAAGAATTTTGGCACATTCAGTTCCTTTTTGTTTTGCACTGTTAATGCCTTCAAAAATTCCATCTTTTCCAAAATAAACCTGTTCAACATCACTTGGAAATCCAAGCATTGTAAACAAAATATCGCAGTTTTGAGCAACAGTAGCAGGGCCTGTCATTAACGTTGCGCCCATTTTTACCAAACTGCTTGCTTTTGACGGTGTTCTATTGTATACGACAGCTTCGTTACCGCCTTCCATGAGGTGCTTACACATACTAGAACCCATTATGCCTGTTCCAATCCAGCCTATTTTCATATCTAAAACCTCCGGAACTGTTCAGAATACTTTTTTTTAAGTATACTACTTTATCGTGAGTGAAAACAACATCAATACATTTTCAGCTCTTCCGGAAGAAGAGATTGTAGACATTGCAGATTTCTTTAAGGTGTTTGGAGATACCACGCGTCTTAAAATCCTCTATATGCTTGAAACAGGCGAAGCCAATGTTAATACAATATCATCGGCATTGGGAATTTCGCAGTCAGTGACAAGTCAGCACTTAAAGCTTTTGCGTGTTGCAAGGCTTGTCAGGTGGCGCAAAGACGGTAAAAATGTCATTTACAGCTTAAATGATGACCACATTGCGCGTATTTTGTCTCTTGGAACAGAGCATTACGA
>CAVGEF010000112.1:10009-16268 GCA_963628205.1 Bacteroidaceae bacterium | reverse complement strand
AAGTGTACTGCCTGTGGCAATGTATCTAGTGAGGCGGTTACAGGTACTCTTGTTTCAAATGCAGACGGCTTAAAGAATGCATTAAACGGAGATGCTACAACAATATACCTTGGCACTGATATAACTTTAACTGAAGCTATAACATCAAGTAAAGATTTGGTTATTGATCTCAATGGTAAGATAATTACATTTAATGAAGTTGTAACTGCTATTAACAATAGTGATAATGTAAAACTTACTCTCAAAAACGGAACAATCAATTGCTCTTTCTCTGCAAGTAGTACCTCATCCGCTATTACAAACAGTGGAAATTTGAAAACAAAAGACCTTGTTATAGAAGTGACAGCCACTGTTACATCTGAAATTTCCAGTACTGGTGCAATAATTGCTGTAAACAACACAGGAGCGTTTGTTGCAGATAGCACAAAGATATCTCTCAAGCTAAAAAGAGAAACTGGCAACACCACAACAGCAAAAGGAATGGTCATTTATAGCAATTGTACTAAGACAGAAAGCACAATAAAAAATTCAACGCTTTCGATAGAATCTGAAACAGGAGAATCAACCTATGGCTACTATATTCTTGTTTCAGAAACACCAAAGGGCGACTGCAAAGCAACGTTTGAAAACACAACAATAAAAGCAACATGCTCTGCACAAAGTAGCATTACTCCAGTCTTTGTTGAAAGCTATGTTGTAAAAGATGGAACAGAAGAGATTGCTGCTGTGGTGGAACTCAAAAAATGTAATATCTACGCCACGAGTACTTATAAAGCTGCAAACGAAAAAACAACATACGGAGTCAGAACAAAAGGACCAGTAAAAATTATACTTGATACCTATACAGTGAACCATATAACTATTGATAAAGGACAAGGAAAAGAAGCGAAGTTGGCAGCAGAAGTTCAAAACAACGCAGGTAGTGGAAAAGACAAAAGAGGAATCATCTGGAACTCAACAACCAAAGCGCAACTTGCTCCAACGGCTACAACTTAAAACTGACTGGAAATAGAGCTTCATTTACGGCTCTATTCCCTCATTGGGAAAAAGAGATGCGCTCCAATTGGTGTTATCTGCCACCTCATAGGCAGTGCACATAGATTTTTATTATTATTATTCTCATGCACCCTCTGGTCCCCATGCCGGAGGGTGCTCTTAATGGGGGAGGGTGGAGCGGGCAAATAAAAGAAGAATCCAAACACGCACCCTACAGTATGGAAAGAAGTGTATCTTGTAAAAAATGTGAGCATTTTTCTGAAATTCATCAATTCCCACAATTTAGGTCCAGTGGGAATTGCCTTACGTGCTCCCGGAAGTCCGCACTTAAGGCCGGCTTTGCTTCAGATGCTCCACGTTTTCGCATCTTCCTACCGCAAAGCATCAATTCCCACATCTTAGGTCCAGTGGGAATTGCCTTACGTGCTCCCGGAAGTCCGCACTTAAGGCCGGCTTTGCTTCAGATGCTCCATGTTTTCGCGTCTTCCTACCGCAAAGCATCAATTCCCACAACTTAGGTCCAGTGGGAATTGAACCCACATTTCATCCTCCGGAGGGATGCGCCTTATCCATTGGGCTATGGACCCGTATGCAGTGTGTGCATTATATGTAATTTTGCAGTAAATTGCAGAACTGCCAAAATGGGCGTTTCAATATTAAAACTTGCTATACTTTTGTGCAAGGTAAGGTCTATAATTGGGCAATGCTTGAGAGGTTACTTATAAAAGATTACAAGAATACTCAGGATGCAAAAGTCAGGGCCCGTTATGCTAATGTTGCAGGGGCCTTTGGTGTTATAACCAACCTTGGACTTGGAATTATCAAGCTTCTTGTGGGAAGTGCAACGCACAGTGTGAGTATTATGGCCGATGCTGCAAACAGTCTTTCTGATTGCGCTACAAGCATTTTAACAATAGTTGGTTTTCAACTGGCAAGCAAAAAGCCTGACCATGAGCACCCTTACGGGCATGCCAGGTATGAATACGTTGCGGGTTTTGTAATTGCACTGTTTATGCTTGCAATGGGCTGTGTGTTTGCAAAAGAGGCAGTTGTAAAGATTATTTATCCGCAAGAGCTTGAAATAAATACACTCACATACGTTATGTTGTTTATTGCAATTTGGGGAAAAGTGTCACAAATTCTTGTATATAGTAATTTCTCTAAGGCAATAGGCTCCAAAACTCTTGAAGCAAATGCACAAGATACGAGAAATGACATTGTGACATCGGCCTCTATTTTTGTTGCAATGCTCATAATGGGGATTTTTAAGGTAAATATAGACGGCTATTTGGCCCTTTGTGTGTCGCTTTTTGTGATTGCAAGCAGTATTAAGACGCTGGGCGAAGAGCTTGAGCCAATTATTGGGATTGTGCCTACTGCCCAACGCGTTAAGGAAATAACAAATGCTCTTAAGTCGTATGATGTTGTTATTGGGATTCATGATTTGGCCATACACAATTATGGAGTACACAATGATTTTGTGACTGTTCATGTTGAAGTTGATGCCTCTATGAGTATGCTGGAGGCGCATGACAAGATTGATAATATTGAGAAAGATTTTAGAAATAAAATGGGTCTTGCGCTTACGATTCACATGGACCCTGTGATTGTGGGAGATCCAAAATTGGACATCTTAAAGGAAAAAGTCTCGCAGGCGTTAAACAAGCTTGACCCCTCTTTGCAATTTCATGATATAAGAATGGTTGACGGGCCTTCTCATACAAATGTCGTCTTGGATTGTGAAGTCCCTCAGGAGAAGGATTACACCAGCTCTTTTATAGCTTCTTACCTTGACCGGAGCGTTGAGTGGGACAATCAATTATATTTTGTTGTGGAGATTGACCGTCCAATGTGTTAATCTTAACTCATTGATTGCAGTTGTGCTTATTTGTTGCAATTTTGTGTCAATATTGGCTTAGCGGTGTTTTAGTATTTGTAGTGACGTATGTTGAAGTTCTAGTGTTTTTTTACGATAATAAGAGAGTGGCTCTGTAAAAAATCTCTAGAGAGCAGGAGTGAGTAAAATGAAACCTTCTTTGTTGGTTTTAGCTGCAGGTATGGGTTCCAGGTATGGCGGAATAAAACAAATTGACCCTGTTGGCGCACATGGGGAGACTCTTTTAGATTACAGTGTGTATGACGCTCATAGAAGCGGTTATGAAAAAGTTGTTTTTATCATTAGGCCTGATATTGAAAAAGATTTCAGAGAAAGACTTTTTGATAGAATTGCACGTAACATGGATGCGCAATATGTTTTCCAAACACGTGAAAGTCTTTTAAGTGAAGAAGAAATTGCAAAATCGGTTGAAAGAACTAAGCCGTGGGGAACCGTTCATGCTGTTTTGTGTGCAAAAGAAGTGATGAAAACTCCTTTTACTGTTATAAATGCAGACGACTACTACGGACGTACCGCATATGAGATTTTAGGCTCTTACTTGTCGCAGGTTGATGTAAACAGTCAAAATCATGCTATGGTTGGATATTTACTGAAAAATACAATGAGCCCAATGGGAAGTGTTTCACGAGGTGTTTGCCAAGTTAAAGACGGCTTGTTACAGGCAATGAAAGAAAATACAAAAATAGAGTACGAAGGCAGTAAAATTGTTTCTCATATGCCACAAGGAGATGTATATTTAACCGGAGATGAATGGGTTTCAATGAACTTTTTTGGTTTTACGCCAAAAGTTTTTGAGCCAATGAGTCAATATTTTGAGTCTTTCATAAAAGAGAATGCTTCTCAAATGAAGGCAGAATCTCTTTTGCCTAACTTTGCCGGAGAGATTGTTTCCAAGGGCATTGGAAGTCTTAAAGTATTTTCTTCTCCTGATAAGTGGTTTGGAATGACTTATAAGGAAGACAGGGAAACTGTAAGACTTAATTTATTAAAGAAAACCAAAGAGGGATTTTATCCGGAAATTCTTTGGGATAGATAGAATGAATGATGGCTTGGATTTGTCCAATGCCTGTTTTATTTAGGAGGAAAAGTTATGAAGAGAGCATCAATGATTATTGCTTTACTTCTTGTTGTGGTCGTAGGCGCATTTGCTTTAGATGCAACAGTGACATGGCATTGGGGTCAAAATGATCCAAACGTTAAGTACTTCCGTCACCAAATTGACGGTGAAGATGCTGAAAAATGGACAGTTGTGAATGCCAATGTCCTTGAAGCTTCTTACGATTTGGATGTATCTGTTGAGCATGTTTTTTATTTGCAACAGTCATACGATGGTGAGAATTGGAGTGTAAGCAGCTCTTCTGTTCTTGAAGCTGTAAAAGAAGAAGCCTCACAGGTCCCTGCCACAGAAGAGCCTGTTGCAGAAGAGCTTGCTGTTGAAGAAGTAAAAGAAGAAGCTTTGGTTTCAGAAGAGCCTGTGATAGAACCGGTTGCAAGTGGAACTGTTGAAGTAGAGCCAATTGTTGCCCCGGTTGTTGTTGCAAAAACTCCGGCAAAATCCCGCATTAATTTTGGTGTTATTTATCAGAACAATGCTCTTAAGTTTGATACGGCAAATCACAATCTTGGCCTTGCTCTTGATTATACATTCCTCTTTGGAAGAAGCGGTTCATTTGGTATGGGTATTAAGGCTCAGCTTTCTGCTGTTACAAGTTTAGAAACTCTTAAAGACCTTGGGGCTGTAACACAATACAGCGACTTGGGTCTTGAAGCAACATTTGATTTACTTGCTGTTGCAGATTATGCTCTTTCTTGGGGAGATGTCTACTTTGGTCTTGGTGCTGAGGTCTATGCTCCAATTACAAGCTTAGATGATATCAAGAACGGTTTCCATGTAGGTGCTGCCGTACAACTTGGTGCACGTCTTAGACTTGGTAACCTCTTTGGCGTAGGTCTTGAACTGGCAGATGCTTACTATTTGTATCCTAAGGCAGCAGAAAGCTCAACTGCTACATATAATAATACAACAACTGCAAGAGTATATATTTCTTTTGAGTTCTAAGTTTGAGTTTTGATTGAAGTTATAAATTAAGTTCTATTTTTGCGGAGGTTTTTGCAAACTTGCTTTTGTGAATATTGCTTAGTATTGTTTTGCAGGAACCTCTAAAAAGGGAAGTTTTATATGGCAAATAGTGAAAACGAAGAAAAGAAAGGCTTTGTTGAAGAGTTTAAGATTTTCATTTCAAGAGGCAGTGTCATTGACATGGCTGTTGGTATTATTGTTGGCGGAATGTTCACAAATATTGTGCAGTCTTTTGTCAATGATATACTCAATCCTCTTTTGGGTTTCATAATTGGTGATATGGACTTCTCAGATTTAAGAATTGTTCTTAAACCGGCTACTGATACAGCCTCAGAAGTTGCTATTCGTTACGGTATGTTAATTCAAAATATTATTCAGTTTTTATTAACAGCTTTTGTTTTGTTCTTGATTGTCAGAGGTATGAACAAACTTAAAGAGGCTCAGGAAAAGATAAAGAAACCGGAGTCTTGCGAAGAATGACCTTGTTAAGAACATCCTTGCCAAGAAGAAAAGTAACTTCTCCGGTGTATAAAAGCAGTTTTGCAAAAATTTCTTAGGCTTTCAATATTGGCGGTCAGGCTTTTCTGACCGCTTTTCTTATAAGTACTGTTTTCTTTGTAGGCTCAATATATTGAGCTTGTTCTGTTTTGTGGCGTATTAGATAGCAACGGTGAATTTTGCTGTTACGCTTAAAATCATCTCCAATTGTGCTTTCTGTAATATCTTCTACAATGAAATCTTCGTAAATTTCACCAAACATCTTAAAGCGTGTGTAATTGGTGGAGAAAATCAAAGTTCCTTTGTGAGCTAAGTGCTTCATACATGAGCGGATTAAATATCCATGGTCTCTTTGTACGTCAAAACTGCCTTTTCCTTTGCTGTTTGAGAATGTGGGAGGGTCACAGAAGATTAAATCAAAAATGTCTCTGTTTTCTCTGAGAAATGCAAGACAGTCGTTTCTATAAAAGAAATGGTTCATAGTATTAAAACCATTTGCCTGCATGTTTCTCATTGCCCAGTCCAAGTAGTTTGCATTTGTATCTACACTTACTGTAGAAAGTGCCCCGCCGGCTGCTGCATATACTGTGGCACTTGCTGTGTAACAAAACAAATTCAAAAAACGTTTGTCTTTGCTGTTTGATTCTATCATTTTTCTGACAGGTCTGTGGTCCAAAAAAAGTCCGGTATCCAAATAGTCTGCAAAATTGACAAAAAACTTGTGCCCGTTTTCATTTGCTATTAGAAAATGTGAAAGGCTGTTGCGTTTTTCATATTGATTGGAGCCT
>CAVGEF010000112.1:4972-9923 GCA_963628205.1 Bacteroidaceae bacterium | reverse complement strand
GTTTAACATAAATGTCGTCACAGTCTATGCCTGTTACTCTTTCAGTTGCCAAGATGAGTTCATCAAGGCGTCTTTTTGCATCTTCTTGGTTTATTGAACTTGGAGCTGCATATTCCTGAAGATTAATCCATTTACCTTCATAAAAATCTATTGCAGCGCTGTATTCAGGCATATCGGCATCATAAAGGCGGTAGCACGATACTCCTTGTTTTTTCATTTCTTCTCCAATTGATGCAAGATTCTTCTTTAGCCTGTTTGCTGCCATTTGAGCGCCACTTGAAAGAGGTTGTGCAAGTCTTTGAGCTTTTTTCTCCAGTGCTTTCTCTTTCATCTTTTGGCGTTCTTCTTCGCTGAACACATAGTAATGTGCAACTTGGCATTCAATACCGCCGTTTATGAGTGCATTTGTTCTGTTTGGTTTGAGATCAAAGAATCCCAAAAGCTCACTGTTGCCACAAAGAAGGGCAATGGACCAGCCTCCAAAAACATTGCAAATTACATCTCCCATTTTGGTATATAGTTTTCTTATAGCAGCTGAGCCACTGTCAAGGCGCACTCCATATGGCGGGTCTGTAACTATATAACCTGTTTGAGACGGAACATCTTCTCTTTTTGTTTGTGTGAAATCTTTTTCCATGAAACTGACAATCTCAGAGACATTTGCATTTTTTGCATTTGTTTTTGATATTTCAATTGCACGCGCATCAATATCCCCGCCGATGATTTTGCATTTGCATTCACGTTGTGCTTCTTTTGCTTCTTCTATGATTTTGCTCCAAACATTGGCCTTGTGTATTGGCAGTTTTTCAAAAGCAAAAGAGTTTGGCTTGAGAAGTCCGGGGGCTGTGTTGGTTGCCATAAGTGCTGCTTCTATGCAAATTGTACCGCTACCGCAGAACGGGTCAAGCAATGTTGGGCCTTCAAGTGTTTCGTCTTCAAATGATGATTTGAGTTTTTTGTACCAATCACTTCTGTACAAGAGCGTTGATGCCATAAATTCTGACAAAACGGCTTGTGTTTGTGCTTTTCTGTATCCTCTGTGTGAGAGTTTGCGACCCGCAAAATCAACGTACCAGCTTACAAGATTGCGGTTTACATGCAAGTGAAAAACGATGTCAGGGTTGTCGCGGTCTACAGACGGGCGTTGGCCGTTATAAGCGTCTCTGCAACGTTCTACTATGGCATCTTTAAGTCTGAGAGATGCAAAGTGACTGTTGTAAATCCACCGGCAGTCAGAAACTGTCTCTGTAATTGCAAAAGTTTTGTCAGGAGAAAGCCAGTTTTCCCATGGCAGTGATTTTGAATGTTCAAAAAGTTCGTCAGTTGAGCTTAGCTTGTCAAACCTGTGGATTAAAACAAGCAGTCTTGTGGCACTTCTTGTCCACATACAAAACCTGTATGCAGTTTCAAGAGTGGCTGAAAATTCTACTCCGCCGGAACTTGATACTACATCTTGTGCTCCTGCTTCTATTGCTTCTCTTTCTACAAGGTCATTTTGGTTTGCTGATGCTGATGCAAAGAAAATCATTTTATTTCTCCTGAGCTCGTTGGTTGGTTAGTTTTTTGCACTGCCGGGTTTGCCGGTTGTGTTGCATTTGCCGGTTGTACTACGCCTTCCGGCTGTGTTGTAAGATTATCATCTTTATTTTCATTTTCACCAAAAAAGAGGCTTTGTATTTCATCTTTGTCAAAGCTGTATGTTGTTCCGCAATTGAAACATTGAAGTTTAAGAGGGAAGTTATTGGCTTCTATGATTGCATTTTTCTCGTCTTTTGGAAGACCTTTAAGAAATGTTGCAAAATTGTGCCTGTTGCAAGGACAAGAGAAAGCTATGGGCTCTGTTTTTAAGTTTTGTATTCCATACTCGCTGAATGCTTTTGCACAGTAATCTTGAACTGTCTCACCTTTTGCAAGTACTTTGGCAAGTGACGGAAGATTTACACTTTCTTCTTGCAGTTTTTCCAAAAGTTTTTCATCACAGCCCGGCAATGCTTGTAAAAAAAGGCCTCCGGCGCCAAGAACCCTGCCTTCTTTGTCAAAATGAATGCCCAATGAAAAAAGTGTTGGAGTTTGTTCGCTTTCGTTGTAATAGAGTGCTAAATCTTTTGCAAGATTTCCGTATTGCATCATAGTTTGACCTGTGAAAGGTGTTTTTGAGCCTTCAAGTATTTTTGAGACACTTATAAAGCCGGGACCATAGAGCATGGATAAATTTGCATCTTCAAGAGGTTTTTCAATATGGATGGGATTGTTTTTTAAGTATCCTCTTACGGCACCGCATGCCCATGATTCAACGTAAATGCCACCTATTGGGCCACCGCAGTCAACAGAAAGCTGGATTCTGTCATTTCCTTTTACCTCTGATGCCATAAGTCCTGAGGCAATGTATGCCTGACCCAGAATGAGAGTTTCCAACACACCCAAATTGTGGTTGACTCGCATTTGATTCACCATAGTGGTTCCGCCTAAACCTATAAGACGGATTTGGCCATCAGCGAGCAACATCACTTGCCTGCCATCTTCAGCTATCTTGCTCAGGTGTTCTGCAAGAAGCTTGTCTTCAATTTGTTTCTTTATCATTGTGCCTAAAGATTATTCTAACAAGTGTTTTTATTCAAGGTTGAACAAGGTTGAACCAAAAAATCTCGCATAATGAAAAAAGCTGTCAAAAGCGGTTTTCAAGAGGGTGGGTGCCAAAAGGATGTGTGCCAAAACCCAAAAGGCGAAAGTCTCAAGAGAAAGTATCAAAAAGGGCAAAACGCTAAAGCCTCAAGAGAAAGTATCAAAGAGGGCAAAAACGCTAAAGATTGCCATAATAACCCATACTAACTCGTTTTAGTGTTGTTCTTTAGGTCGTTGCAGACAGTTGTCAACAAGGTTATACTAAAATGCAAAACACTGTTATACTGGAATACGATATGAAGGATACAACGTTCGACAGAACCCGCTATAATATAAAACGCAAGTGGAAAATCCTCGAAGGCAAAGAGAGGCCTTTTGTGCTTATTGGGCTTGCGTTTGCCTTTATCATGTTGATTTCTCTTGTTTTTGTCATTCATGGCAGTTTTCTTGAAAAACTCACACTTGAGATGAAGTTTGAGTCTGAACGTTCTTTTAACTCGATTTATCTTGCATTGGGAGACAGCACTTCTAAAGCAATGTCAACAATGAAAGAGGAGGGAGTTTGTGCAATAGGTATTTATTCAACAAACGGACAAGTTTATACAAAACTTGGAGATGCACCTTCTACAATACCGTTGTCTAAATTGGTCAAAGCAAGACAACGAAATCAAGATTCAACATTGGGTATTTACCTCTTGGATGATGAAACAAAAGAAATTGAGTATTTTAGACTTTCACGCCTTAATGTAGCTCTTGAAACAGGAAATATTGGAATAACGCAAGACGGAAGTGTAAGTATACCTTACGATTTTCCGGAAATAATTTATGTTAGATTTGACGGCACTTCTTATTTTGCAGGTGTACGGCGAATAAACATAGTAATGGTAGTCTCAATCATACTTATAACGTTATTTTTTGCACTTATACTTAACATGTACAGCACTAACAGGCACTACAGGATTGAGCTTCAAAAGAACGAAGGATTGGCAAAATTGGGAGCTGCAGCAAGAACTCTTACGCATGAAATAAAAAATCCGCTTAGTGCAATGACAATTCAAAGCGCGCTTTTGAAAAAGCTTTTACCTTTCGAATATCATGATGATTTGCGCGTTATGGACAATGAAATCCAAAGGCTTACAAACTTAACAAACAAGGTGAGCGATTTTTTGAAAAATCCGCTTGGAAATCCTGTTGAGATTGAACTTGTAAGTTTTATTTCCAATATTGCAGCTCTGTTTGCTACGCCTGTTACAATGGAAATAGGGGTCGAAAATGGAGTTTATGTGCTTTTTGACATAGATCGTGCGAGATCGGTTTTTGAAAACCTTATAAAGAATGCAACAGAAAGCATTGAAGGCCAAGACCCGCAAGTATGTGTCGATATTCGTAAAGGACGCAAGGATAATGTGATTGTGAAAGTAATGGACAGAGGCAAAGGATTGCCAAAAGAAACCCGCGACAAGATTTTTGACCCGTTTTTTACGACTAAGATATATGGCTCCGGAATTGGGCTTTCCATTTCAAGAGAGTTTGTTGCAGCTGTAGGCGGTACACTAAAACTGTACGACAGGGATGGAGGCGGAACGGTTGCAGAGGTTGTCTTGCCTTGCTTGAAAAAGAATGAGGAACATGCATGAATATTTTAATTGTAGACGACGAAACCAATATTCGCGACTTAATGGTACGCTATCTTAAGACCGATGGCATTGACGGCGAGGGAGCTAATAACGCATATTCGGCCCAAAGGCTTTTGAGCCAAAAACCGTTTGACGGATGTTTAATAGACTTAAGAATGCCCGGAATGGATGGGCTTGAGCTTATTCGCTGGATACGCCAAGAGGGCTTTAGAATGCCCATTGTCATGGTCAGCGCTCATGGAGAAATATCTGATGCCGTTGAAGCCTTAAAACATGGAGCTCAAGACTATATTGTAAAACCGTTTAATCCGGAAGAAGTTGTCATAAAGCTCAAACGGCTTGTAGAAGCTCAAAATTTCAGAAACATTCAGGAAATGGAAGAAAGACTTCCTCAAGACCATGCTTTTATTGGAGAGAGCCTTCAAATCCAAAAGATAAAAAACATGATTTCAAAAATTGCTCAAACCAATTCAAGTGTACTGGTAACCGGTGAAAGCGGAACAGGAAAAGAAGTCATAGCACGGACAATACATGAGCAAAGCCCTGTCTCTCAAGGCCCCTTTGTTGCAATAAACATTGGTGGTGTTCCTGAAAATCTTTTGGAAAGTGAGCTCTTTGGATATGAGAAAGGAGCATTTACAGGAGCTGTCAACCGTAAACCCGGAATGTTTGAACTTGCAGCGGGAGGTACT
>CAVGEF010000112.1:0-4935 GCA_963628205.1 Bacteroidaceae bacterium | reverse complement strand
CAATAACAAGGTTGGGGGGAACCCAGCCTATTCCAATAAATGCACGTATTGTGTGTGCCACAAACCGCAACTTGGAAGACATGGTAAAAGAGGGTTCTTTCAGAGAAGATTTGTTTTACAGACTAAATGTAGTACGTATACACGTTCCGCCTCTTAGAGAAAGAAAAGAAGATATTCCTCTTTTGACAGCATGGATACTGAAAAAACTCAATTTACAAATGGGCAAGCAGTTTACAGGCCTTACTCCGGAAGCTATGGAAAAACTCAAAAACTATGGTTTTCATGGCAATATAAGAGAACTTGAAAATATTTTGGAAAGAGCTGCAATTTTTACAGAAGGCTCTATCATTGGAGAAAATGATTTAGAACTGCGGGAAGGCGAGTTTGAAGATGTCAGTAAGAATTATAAAGGTTTTAATGGCTCAAATTTTGACGATGACGCTGTTTCTTTGAAAGATATTGAAAAACAGGCTATTGAACGGTCTTTAAGACGTTGGGAAGGAAACCGCACGAAGGCGGCTGAAGAGCTTGGAATAACAAGAAGAACACTCATAAATAAAATTGCAGAATTTGACCTTGATGTGTAGGCCATGATGTGTAGTGCCTGACTTGTAGTGCGCCCTATAAGAGCAATTCTTATTGCAGTTTTGAAAATGTCAAAGATATCGTGGAGGATATTATGGATATCAAAGAGGAAAAAAGATGGGATTTGACAACAATTTATATGTCGGTTGACTCAACAGAATTTAATGATGATTTGGTTAAGCTTAAGAGTCTTTTGAAATCTTTTAGAGAGAAAGTGGAAAGCGAGAGTGCGGTATTATCGGTCTTAATTGATGATATGAATGAAATAGAGGACATTTCAACAACGCTCTCTTCGTATGCATATTGCCAGGTTTCGACCAATACAACTGACAAAGATGCTGTCAATGCGTTAAATAAAGTTGAAGAGCTCTCAATGGATATTGCTGTTTGTGATACGCTTTTTACTTCTTACGTGGCCTCTCATGGTAAACAGGTAGAAGAATACTGTGCCGTGCATCCTGAATATAAGTTTGTGCTACAAGAGATTGCAGAAAGTGCCAAGCATCAAATGTCAAAAGAAATGGAAGAGCTTGCAGCCGATTTAATGAGAAGCGGTTCTGACAGCTACGACCGTTTGCAGGAAGCTGTGTCTTCAAGTGCAAGTGCTACTTTGGATGGCAAAAACCTGACAGTAATTCAGTTAAGGGCTCTTGCAACCAGTGCTGATAGGAAAACAAGAAAAGATGCATACGAGGCAGAGCTTAAGGTTTGGAAAGAACATGAAATAGCTTTTTCTTATGCATTAAACGGTGTAAAAGGCACATGTCTTTCGCTTGAAAAACGCAGGCATTGGAACAGTCCGCTTGAAAGGTCAATGAAAGTAGCCAGAATAAATGAGAAAATTCTTGATGCTTTGATTGGAACTCTTGAGAAAAACCTTCCTATGTTTCAATCATATTTGAAGACTAAGGCAAAACTTCTTGGAATAGAAAAACTTGCATTCTATGATTTGTTTGCTCCTGTTGGTAATGCAAATATGTCATATACGCTGGAAGAAGCCCGTGATTTTGTTGTCAAACAGTATGGTCTTTTTAACCCGGCTATGGGTGAGTTTGCCTCTCATGCGTTTGAGTACAATTGGATAGACCCTCTTCCCCGTGCGGGTAAAACCGGCGGTGCTTATGACATTTATATGCCAAAGATTAAAGAAAGCCGTGTGTTTGCAAACTTTGACGGCACTTATGACGGCGTTTCCACTTTTGCACATGAACTGGGCCACGCATGGCATGACCACATTGTGAGCACAAAACCGGCTCTTCTTTCGTCTTATCCTATGACACTTGCCGAGACAGCTTCTATTTTCAGCGAGTTCATTGTTTTCAAGGGTGCAGTCGAAAAAGCACAAGGAGATGAAAAACTTGCAATCATTGAGCAGTTCGTACAAAGCGCCTGTCAAGTTTGTGTCGATATTTTATGCCGGTTCTATTTTGAGCGCGAACTTTTTGAGCAACGTAAAAACGGTGAGCTTATGCCTGATGAGTTGTGCTCCATCATGATAGATTGTCAAAAAAAGACCTACGGCGACGGTCTTGACGAGAATTTCTTACACCCGTATATGTGGGCAGTAAAGGGTCATTATTACAGTACCGGTTTTTCTTTCTATAATTACCCATATGCATTTGGTCAGCTTTTTGCTCTTGGTCTATATCATAGAAGTGAGAGTGAGGCTTCTAAAGACAGGCCGTTTTATGAAAAGTATAACGAATTGTTGTCTCTTACCGGCCAACTTCCTGCAAAAGATGTTGCTTTGACTGCCGGAATAGACTTGGAGGACCCCGCTTTTTGGCAGGAAGGTATGGATATTATTGCTTCTTATGCAAACCAGCTTGAAGATCTTGCCTCTAAGGTTTGATTTTGTTGAGGTTTTTGCAAGAGGTGTTTGAATGTTGGTAAAGGCGGGTGATTTTGTACAGGGAGGACGCACAGCAAGTCGTCTTGATGACGGCAGGGTTGTCTTTATAGATGGCTTATTTCCAGGTGAAGTTGCAGAAATAAAGATAGTTGAAGAAAAAAAAGGCTATTGTTTTGCAAGTCCTGTCAATATCATTCAAAAGAGCCCTTATCGCAGAAAATCTCCCTGTATTTACAATTGTGAATGTGGAGGTTGCCCTTGGATTGAGCTTTCATACGAGGCTCAAGTCAGTGCAAAAGAAACGTTGCTAAGGGAGCTTTTCTTTGATTGTGATGTCTCTTTTTTGCCTTCTTGCACATGTCCATGTGAGTTTCATTACCGTAGCCGGGCTCGTTTTCAATATAGAATTGACAACGGCAAAGCACGTCTTGGATTTTATGGTGAAAAATCAAACAAAGCTGTTGATATAGAAAAATGCATGACTTTGGATGAGGCACTGAACCAATTTTTGAAAGAGCCTCCGCATCTTAATGCGTGGGAGCTTTTGGATATGGAGTTGCCATGCATAACGACAAATGCGGGGGTTTTGTATGACAGCAGTATTGGAAAGATAACAATAAAAGGCCACGACTTGCCTGTAAGTAATAATGTGTTCTTCCAGTCTAATCTTTTGCTTTTGCCAAGCCTTATTGACTATGTTGTTTCAAACGTGCAAGGCTCCAATGTTATGGACTTGTACAGCGGGGTAGGCACTTTTAGTGCTTATCTTGAAGACAAGTATAATGTAGTTGCCGTTGAGATGAACAAAAACTGTCTTGATTTGGCAAAACGGCACTTAAAGAAAACCTCTTTCTTTACTTCTTCTGTTGAAAAGTGGAAGTCAAACTGCCGTAGTGTAGACACTGTTATCGTGGATCCTCCACGAGTAGGGCTTGCAAAAGAAGTTCCATCCATGCTTGCATCATGGTGCCCATCTCAAATTATTTATGTTTCCTGTTATGCTCCTACTTTGCACCGTGATGTCATGCGTTTACAGGAGCTTGGTTATAAGGCACAAACCATCAAGATGTTTGATTTTTACCCCCAAACTCCTCACATGGAGGCAGTATGTCTCTTACAGAGAAGGGTCTTACAGAGAAGAAATGATTTACATGTATATCAAGAGTCCAGGCAATAGACTACACCACAGCTACATCACAGACACAAGCTACATCACAGTCTCTTGATTATTAAAGTTAGATAAAGTAGACTACTTAGCTAGATTTTACAAAGGAGTTGTATATGGAATATAAAAACACAACAATGGGGGGGGGGTACTTGCTCTTCTCTAGTTAAGCACATTTGCTTAATCTTATTGGTTTTATCAATCGCAACACTTTTTGTTGCGTGCGATGATAACTCAATCGTGCCAACAGAGTACACAGCTGTATTCTTCGCTAATGAATATGGTACAGAGATTTTTGGTGATATTCAAACTGTTAACGTTGGAGGGACAGTTTCAAGACCTACCAGTAATCCAACTAAAGATGATTATGTTTTCTATTGTTGGACAACAACACCGGCAAACAAAGATACTGCAGTCTCATTCCCGTATGATATAGAAGAGGACACAAAGTTCTATCCTTATTGGAAAAAAGCTTCAGCAGTAGCAACTACAGGAGTGGTAGAATATACTGATCTTCTTACTAGTAATCCTAAAACTGCATCAGTAAAAGGAGTAGACGGTGCAAACCCGGACGAACTGAGCATTCCACAAGAACATTGGGATGATACAAATACTGTGTATACAGTAACAACAATTACTGAAAACGGCTTTAAGGAGTATTCAAACCTTGACATTGTATTCCTTCTAAAGAGCATAACAAAGATAGGTAATAGTGCTTTTGCTTTCAATAGAAATGGCGATGAACAGAATAATAATTTAGTTATCATCTATAGTGGAACTGAAGCTGACTGGAAAGAAGTAAATAAAGGTGCTACTTGGATTGACGAAAAGATTAGTGTATTTTGTACTGATTCAACAGAAATTTATGGCGCAAAGGCTACTGTAACATTCGACCTTGGCTATGATGATGAGGAGGATGCGGATGCAAGAACAAAAACAATTGGCCCTGAAAGTGTAAGATATGGTGATTTTGTAGCTAAAATTGACTCAACAGATCCTAGACTTATAAGAGTTGGATATCCTTTCAAGCAATGGCAACTTGATGAGGCAGAATATAATTTCTCAGAAACCCGGGTTGTAAAAGATATTACTCTTACAGCCGCTTGGGAAAACTATAAGAACGACATTGAAATAACTTTAGATGCAAATACAGGTAAGTTCAGTGATGAGCAGTCCCAAGAGACTGTTCGCAATGTGGAGTATAATTGCTTGTTCTCAGATTGTGAGATAGAAACGCCAACAAAAACAGGTTATACGTTTGTTGGATGGTTTGATCAAGCTAACGGTGGAGCCCAATACCAGGATACAAACCGCGTAACACAAAACATAACTT
>CAVGEF010000111.1:0-2553 GCA_963628205.1 Bacteroidaceae bacterium | reverse complement strand
CTCTTGTCTCCAAACCAGCTATCGCCAAATGAGAAAGAAAGAGACTGAGTATCAGGTGAAATAGTTGTAGAAATATCAAGCTGCTGACCTCTTCCTCCAAGGTTGCGGTCTGACCATGTAAGGAATCCTGACACCGGAAAACCGTCAACAGTACCACCAAAAGTTGCACCAAATTGAATATCTTTTTGACTTCCCTCTTCCAATTTGAAATCTACAATAACATCATTTTGCTCTTTACCATAAAGAAGATCATAACTTAAGTCAGAAAGAAGACCCGTGTTGTAGAGGTTTTGAGCACTTGTAACAAGTTTGGCCTTAGAGAAAACATCACCGGCACTGAATGCAAGCTCACGGCGCATGACATAATCTTTTGTTTTTGTAAGACCCGATATCAAAATGTCTTCAATATGTGCCTGAGGACCTTCTACAATAGTCAAGAAGTACTTTACTGTCATATTTGTGTCATCACGTTCTTCTGACACATCCATGCCGTTTGAAATATAACCATCGTTGTAATATAAATCGGCAACTGCAGTATATTCATTTTGAACAAGCTGCAAGTTCAGAACAGAGCCAACTTTCATGGAAAGAACGGAATTTATTTCTTCATTGGTGAAAATAGTATTTCCTGAAACTTCCATTCCGCCGTAGAACCATTGAGAGCCCTCAACAATTGGGAAAGTAACAGAAACTTCCTTGAACTTTTCATTTGAACTTTCAAGTTCTTCAATTACCGGCTCGCCTACTATGACATCAATATAACCGTTTGTTCTGTAATACAAAGCAATGGCATTGACATCGGCTTTGAGTTTGTTTTCATCAAGATATCCATTGTTAAACAGGCTCTTTACTTTTGATGTTACCTGTTTCTTTAATACAGAAGAATCTATACTATCGTTTCCTGAGAAATTGATTGAAACAATTCTTGTTTGAATTCCTTCTGTTATTGAAAACACAACAGCAAATGTATTTGCCTCTTCATTTTCAGTAATTGAATACTCTACAGGAATAGTTTCAAATCCTTTTGTTGCATATAAATCAACAATTTGCTGTTTTGCAACTTCAAATACCGATTTCTTTGAAGAATCAACAAACGTTCCGTCTGTTACAGAAGTTACAGCACTTCTTATGTCGCTTGTTTTAACTTTTTCATTTCCTTCAAAAGAAACAGAAGATAAAAGAGGAAGTTCATAGAACTCAAAATAAAGGCACAGACCCCCGTTATCATTTTTTTGAGCATTGGCCACAAAAAAATCTATTCCGTCCACGCTGTATAATGCCTGCTGGATATCAGCAAAAACTTCATCGGAAAATGCTACATGTCTATAACTGTAAAGGGCGGCATCAATATTTGACTCGCTGACATTCTTAAGACCGGAATAAGAAAATTCTTCTATCTCTTTTCCGTACCACCAACTTTCATCAGCGGCAAAAACCATAAAAGTAGAAATCAAAACAATCAAAACTACAGAAACTATTTTTTTCATTTATATGTCTCCTGCGGATAAATCAAAACTGTATCCTCTTGGTTACACCAAAGCCAATATTATCCAATATATTCAACATGGACAACTCTTGTGGTTTTGTAAAAATCGTAAAAGTCCCAACAGGGTTGTCCCAGTCTATGCTGAATTCCATATCAAGTAAGAGATCACTTGAAAGGAAATATCCTACATCTGTTCCGCTTTTTCCTGTCCTGTCAGACTTAAGTCTCAGTGACATTTGAGCAAATACACCCGGTACAATATAACTTCCTGCAAATAAAGATGTTCCATCCAAGTATTTGGAAAGAAGTGATATATCTTTTGAACTTGACAGCTCTCCGGGAAGCGCATCAATGATTATATTTTGCAGAATTGAAGATCGAAGAGAGAATATATCAAGACCCAAAGAGTCTCTGACCAGGCTTGAAACAGAATAATTCCTGTTAGATTCAAGTAAACCAAGTCGTGTAAAGGCATCTGTGGCTGCAGCTGCCAGAGAAGCAACAGATGCAACAGATACATTTTGCTCAAACGTACTTGACGGTAGAATTGTTTGTCCCAAAAGTGCAAGGATATCGGTCTCTGACATGCTTGGAGTGCTGGTAAATCGTGGAGATATGTTATCCAGTGTTGCATTCTGCAAGATTAAGTCTATTTCAATCTTGTTTCCTGAAGAATCATAGTCTTTGAGTTTAGCTGACAAATTCAATTGGAATGAAAGAAAATCATTTTGGGCAGAGTTGTAATTTTTTGGTGAAAGGTCAAGACTTCCCTCTGAAATATAAAAGTCATTCTGAAAATAATAAACCTGCCCTGTCTTGAATGAGAAAGTTCCGCTTGTATCTATTTTGTTTGTTTGAGCATCCTGCTTTATGTTTACAGTTTCACCTTCGTTCATTGTGAAATTAATAAAGAAGTTGTCTTTTTCAGGATAGAAAAATTCAACGTCATTGGCAGTTGTGATTGTCAAATCCAAATCTATGGCTTCTACAAGAATGTAAATCCAGTTAGGTTTGTTTTCAATCTTGAAATCTATTAATGTATTTGAGGCAATAGCATCACATATAAG
>CAVGEF010000110.1:28888-31833 GCA_963628205.1 Bacteroidaceae bacterium | reverse complement strand
AATAAAAAATTCAAATATACATATTCAAATGCCTCAATGTATCTTGTTCTTATCAACGTATTAATTTACATGGTAATAAATTATGCAAACATACGAATAAACGGGCTTCCTTTGATTTACTGGATGGCTCTTATTCCGGGATGTGTGAATATGGGTTGGGTATGGCAATTTGTAACATACATGTTTGTACATTCAAGTTTTTCGCATTTACTGTTCAATATGCTTGCACTCATAATGTTTGGACAACTGGTTGAAAGGGCTGTAGGAACAAGAGAGTTTTTGTTGTTTTATTTTGTCTGCGGAATACTGGGAGGCGTCATAAGTTACATTTTTTACATGATACAGGGAACATTGGCTGCGATGATTGTTGGAGCATCGGGCTCAATTTATGCCTTGTTGTTTCTTTCTGCGGTGCTGTTTCCTCAGGCGCGGGTGCTGTTTTTCTTCATAATTCCAATGCGTATGCCAATTGCAGTCATGATTTTCATTGCTCTTGAGATTTTTGACCAAGTCATGGGCTTACAGGGTGGAGTTGCCCACCTGATTCATCTTTCAAGCATAGCTGTGGCATGGTTTTACTGTCTTGTGCGCTTTAGACTTAACCCCATTAAAGTTTGGAAAGAAAACCTTTGAGACAGCATGCAAGGGCATTTCAAAATAGTTTTCAATTACACTTGCATAATCTCTTTTTATACACATATCCTTATAGTGTAACTTTTTAGGTTATAATTGGTTTATTTTTGTGTATAGAGCTTTCAAATTTGTCTTTTAAGTTTTGAAAGTTTTATAAGGAAAAGAAAAAGAGGAGTTTTTATGTCAAAAAAAATCTTGGCAGTTCTTGCTGTCTTATTTATTTGTGTTGCTGTTTTTGCAACAAGTGCAGTTTCTTCAAGTGAAGAGGAAAAAGGTTCAAATTGGAGTATTTATGGAGGCACTTCTTATTTAGTATCCCATATTGGTGCTTCTTATGATATTGGTCGTTTAGAGCTTAGCGGAACTCTTTATAGCGGTTTTCCAAACATTGCTATTATTAATTATGTAGGTGACATGAAAGATTATAATAGCAAAACTGAAGAAGAAAAAGCGACAACAGATAAACCAAAGTTTATAGATTACATTGGACCTGCTTTTAAGTTGGCTCTTTTGGGCAATGTTTCTGCAATGTACGATTTAACAAGCGATGATAAATTTGATGTTCTTGTTGGTACCTCAATTTCCGGCGCTTATTCAAATTTGGAAGAAATTTCCGCAAAGCTTCATATTGGAGTTGTTGCTTTGGATGCTGTTGCTAAAGTGCAGTTTAATTTTGCAAAACACAGTGGCATTTATATTGCAACGGAGCTCCCTTTGGCAGGCGTGCTTTTTGTTCCTGAAACCAATGAAGAGGGTGTTAAAAAAACAAATGTTTCATTCTTTACAATTGGAATGGATGGATATCTCGTTGCAGCTCTTAATCTTTTGGCTTACACAACAAGAGTTGGCTACGTTTACAGTTTCTAATTCTAATAAGTAAAACAAACAAAACAGGTTTTAATAGAGAGGTTTGGAAAATTCCAAACCTCTCATGTTTTTTGCTAGTTCAATTAATGAAATCAGTTCCGGTCAGAGTATCCAAATTCTTTTCTAAGGTCTGCAAACTGTTTCTTGATTACTTCATAAATGATGGAAAGTTTTTCATCATGGTGCACAAAAGAGCTCTTCATTGCATTTACGCTAATTCTTTCCAAGTCTTTAAGAGTAAGACCAAAATTATCGCAGGCAATTTCCATTTCTTTTGTCATGGAAGTGTTGCTCATAAGACGGTTGTCTGTGCAAAGGAAAACTCTGAAGTGGTTGCGGAAGAATACAATAAAGGGATGTGTTCCAAAACTTTGAGCAGCACCGGTTCCAATATTGCTGGAAAGACACATTTCAAGTGGAATACGTTTGTCTTGAATAAAGTGCGCCAAGTCTCCCATGTTCTCAATTCTAAGACCATCAAGACTCATATCGTCTATAAGATGTGTGCCGTGACCAATTCTATGGGCGCCACATACTTGTATGGCCTGCCAAATGGATTCAAGCCCAAAAGCCTCTCCTGCATGTATGGTAATATTGAAATTCTTGTTGCGAATATACTGGAAAGCTTCAATGTGCTTTTTGGGAGGAAAACCGCTTTCATCGCCGGCAAGGTCAAACCCTACAACACCTCTGTCTCTGTATGCTGTGGCAAGTTTTGCAACTTCCAAGCTTACATTGGGGCTTTGGTTTCTCATAGCACAAAGAATGACCCCGTAATGAACGCCTGTTTCTTTCTTTCCCTGCTCCATACCTGAGAGGACTGCCTGGACAACTTCGTCCATTGAAAGGCCTTTTTCTGTATGAAGAATTGGAGCAAATCGAATTTCTCCATAAACAATATTTTCTTTTTCCCAGTCTAAAACAGCCTCATAAGCAACGCGCATCAAATCTTCATAAGTTTGCATTACAGCTGTTGTAACAGCAAAAGTTTGTAAATACAACGAAAGACTTTTTAGTTTACAACCTTGCTCAAACCAGTTTTTGAGTTCGCTTGGGTCATAGCTTGGAATGGAAATATCACGCTTTTTTGCAAGTTCAATGACAGTCTCAGGTCTAAGACCTCCATCCAAGTGGTCATGAAGCTCAACCTTTGGAATTCTATTTATGATGTCATGTGGAATCATGCTGTTTCTCCTTTTGCAAAAGCCTTTGGATTAATTATACTGTAAAGACTGAAAAAGACAAAGTATAAAAATATTTACATGTTTGGGATTTTTTGAAATAATTTGTTGTGCTAAGGAAAGTTAAAACTGCGCTTGAGAAATTAACTCAAATGATAAAGGCTAATTCTCTTGGGCAAAATTAACGAACTGCCCTGAAAACATATTGTGAGAGGTTTTTTGCAAAATGTTTTGCAAAAACTTCAAAAGTGAAAAAGAAGAAGG
>CAVGEF010000110.1:0-28878 GCA_963628205.1 Bacteroidaceae bacterium | reverse complement strand
GTGGGAAATGACAAATAAGCAAAAAATGGTGAACAAGAAACTTCTTTCTGCAGCAGTATCTGCAACTAAAGCTAAAGAGATACATGATCTTGTGAAAATGGGTGCTGATGTCAACTGCGTAAACGATTGGGGCATGAGCCCTTTAATGCTTGCCGCTCAATATAACACTCATGTGGTTGTACTGAAAGCGTTGATTCATGATGGGGCAAATATCCATGCAGTCGAACCAAAGTACCGGTCAAATGCTTTGCATCTTGCCGCCAACAAGTGTTCAAATCCAAAAGTCATAGAGGCTCTTATTGATGCCGGTGCTGATATCAATGCAAGAAACTACCTTGGAGAAACTCCCCTTATTATGGCAGTTCAGGCAAACGACAATACCAGAATTTTCTCAGAACTCCTTTCTTGCGGTGCAGACATCAACATTTGCGACTGGCAAGGTCATAATGTCATGGAGTATGCACGCCGTGAAAAAAGAGCTTATATAATTACTATTCTCAAACAACTTGGACTGTAATTAGCCCAAGTTATGAGATTTTTGCAATTAGGGTTTTGACTTCATCAACAAGGTTGTCAAGGTCAAAAGAAAGAGTTTCTTCTTGGGATGCTCTCAGTTTGACTTCACATTTGCCTTCTTTGAAACTTCTGTTGCCAAGAGTAATTCTAATTGGAACGCCAATTAAATCAGCGTCAGCAAACTTTACGCCGGCTGTTTCTTTTCTGTCGTCATAAAGTACTTCAATACCTGCATTTTGAAGCTCTTGATAGATTTGCTCAGCAGTATTGGTCTCTTTGATTAAGCTAATAAAGTGGACTTGATACGGTGCGACTGCAATTGGGAGCTTAAGCCCTCTTTCGTCGTTGTATTCTTCGCAAAGACAAGCTAGAAGGCGACCTATTCCAATGCCGTAGCTACCCATAATGACAGGCTTGCGGGCACCGGTTTCGTCTTGGTAGTAGCAATTCATTGCCTCTGAGTAGCGTGTTCCAAGCTGGAAAATGTTACCCACTTCAATACCTTTGGAAGAGTTGAGAGGTTTTTTGCAAACAGGGCATTTGTAGTCTTGGGCTGCGCTTGCAATGTCTGCAACAATGCCTGTGTAGTCAATGCCAAAGTTTGTATTAAGATAGTGATAGCCTTCTTTATTTGCGCCTGCAACGAGGTTGTTGGATTTTGCAACAGAGTCGTCAACGATTACGACTGTTCCTTCTTTTGCTCCAATAGGTGAGCCAAAGCCGGGAACCATGCCTGCATCTTTGATTTCGTCTTCATGAGCAGGTCTTAAAGAGTTGGCTTTTGCTGCATTTTGAAGTTTGTTTTCTTCAATTTCCATGTCTCCACGTATAAGGCCTACTATGAGTTTTGTATGCTCTTCGCCTGTTTCGTCATTTATGAAAGTTCCAACCATAAAGAGAGCTTTTGCAGTTTGTGTTGCACAAATGTTGAGAAAACTTGCAAGTTCTTCTATGGTTTTTGCATTAGGAGTTGCAACAAGTTCTTTTTCTTTTGGCTCTTGTGGAAAGTAGTCTTTTTGAAATGTTGCAACTTGGCGGTTTGCCGTGTAACCGCAAGATGGGCAAGTTATGATTGTATCTTCTCCTATTGGTGAAAGATACATATATTCATGAGAGACTTTACCTCCCATCATTCCACTGTCACTTCCTACTGCAATTACAGGCAGGCCACATCTTTTGTATATTCTAAAGTAAGCGTCATAATGGGCTTTGTACACTTTTTCAAGGCCTTCCTGGTCTTTGTCAAAACTGTAGCTGTCTTTCATTGTGAACTCTCTTACTCTTATAAGCCCGGCTCTTGGGCGTGGGTCATCTCTCCATTTTGTTTGAAGCTGGTATACCAAAAGAGGAAGTCTTTTGTAGGAATCTATTACGTTTCTTCCAAGGTCTGTTGCACATTCTTCATGAGTCATTGCAAGGCACATGTCGCGGTCATTGCGGTCCTTAAAACGGCTCATTTCACGGTCTATGCTGTAAAAACGGCCCGTTTCTTTCCAAAGGTCTCCGGGGTTGACTACCGGCATGAGTATTTCCTGTGCTCCAAGCGCATTCATTTCTTCTCTTACGATTGCCGATATCTTTTGAATTGACCTGAATCCAAGAGGCATAAGAGAGAAAATTCCTGCTGCAAGCTGGTCTATGTAACCTGCTCTTAATAAATACTCATATCCTTTGCAGTCTGCTCCGTTTGGAGCCTCTCTGAGGGTTTTGGAAAAAAGTCCGCTCATTCTCATAGTTAAGCTCTCCCTTATGGCTTTTTATTTTGCCAAATCTTGCTTAAGAGGTTTTGAAAACCTCTAGCCCTTATTGCCGTTGCAATTTTATCAAAATGAGCCATTGAGTACAATAATCAGTCAATAATGATAAAAGGCTTTTAGTATGTCTTTGGCAAAGGCTTTTAGCAAAGTACTTTTAGAGAAGTGCATTGCAACCATTTTTGCTGAATGATAGAATGAAAAAGTGAATTTTTGCAAAGTTGTGAAAATCTCTAAAATTTGTCAAAACTGAGAGGAAAACCTATGCTTGACACTCAAACATTAGAGGCGTTGAAAGCCAAGGCAACGGATTTAAGAATTTCTACAATCCATGAAATTGCTCATCTTGGGAACGGACATATTGGTGGTTCTATGTCGATTATAGAAGTTCTCACATACCTTTATTTCCATGAGATGAATGTTGACCCATCTAATCCAAATATGGAGGCTCGTGATAGATTTGTATGTTCCAAGGGGCATGCCGGTCCTGCCGTTTATGCAACTCTTGCAGAAAAGGGATATTTTCCAAAAGAGTGGCTTATGACACTCAACCAAGGAGGAACAAATCTTCCCAGCCACTGCGATATGCTCAAAACTCCGGGCATTGACTTTACAACAGGTTCTTTGGGACAGGGCTCAAGCGCTGCCGTTGGAATTGCTTTGGGACAGCGTATTAAAGGAGAGAGTTCTTATACTTATTTCATGCTTGGCGACGGAGAGAGCCAGGAAGGTCAGGTTTGGGAAGCTGCAGAGTTTGCTTCAACACAAAAACTTGGCAATTTAATTGGCTTTACCGACTTCAACAGGCAACAATTGGACGGATACACTCAAGACATTATTAATATGGATAATATTGATACTAGATGGCTTGGTTTTGGCTGGCATGTCCAAAGAATCAACGGTCACGATTTCAATCAAATTGCACATGCCGTTGAGTGTGCAAAAGAGGTTAAAGATATGCCCAGCATGATTATTCTTGATACAATAAAGAGCAAAGGCTATTTGCCGGGTGAGGGTATTAAAGCCAATCACAGCATGACTGTAAGCCATGAAGACGAAGAGCGGGCAATTGAGGCATTGCTTGGTGCAAGTTCTGTTAACGGAGGTGCAAAATGAGAGATACATCCAATATGGCCAATATGAGAGATGCTATGGTTACAGCCATAACAGATCTTGCAATAGAACACCCTGAAGTCGTTCTTTTAGATGCCGATCTTGTAAGTTGTATTGGAAGTGGCAGTTTCTTCAAGCAGTTTCCCAATCGTGCATTCAACTGCGGTATTGCAGAGTCCAATATGGTTGGCATTGCAGCAGGTCTTTCTTCTATGGGTTTTGTTCCTTTTGCTCATTCTTTTGGCGTTTTCTCTTCCAGAAGAGCTTATGACCAATTCTTCCTTTCTGTGAATTATGCAAAAAGAAGAGTTCATCTCATTGGTACTGACCCCGGTGTTACAGCGCAACTTAATGGCGGAACGCACATGCCGTTTGAAGATATTGGCCTTATGCGCCTTATTCCTGATTTGATTGTTCTTGACCCTTCTGATACGCAAAGCTGTTATGAGCTTGTCCGTCAGGCTTATGAAAGCGGTCGCAGTTCATATACCAGAATTCGCAGAAAGGGAGCAACTCACCGCTATCCTGTTGGCACTAAGATTGAACTTGGAAAAGGCATTGTTGTCAGAGACGGCAACGATTTAACTATTGTTGCTGTTGGTGAGACTATGATGGAACAGGCAGAGAAAGCTTGTGACATTCTTTCTCAAAAGGGCCTTAAACCAAGGCTCATTGACCTTCATACCATTAAACCTTTAGATACAGCGCTCATTGAGAAAGCTGCCCGTGAAACCGGACACATTCTTGTTTGTGAGAATGCCCGTTATGCCGGTGGTGTAGGAGAGGCTGTTGCGGCTCATTTGGCACAGACATATCCTACAAAGATGGCTTTTGTAAATGTTGGAGAGCGCTTTGGAGAGGTTGGCAAACTTGACTACCTTCTTAAGACTTTTAACTTTACTTCTGAAGATATTGCTGCTAAAGCCCAAGCTCTTGTGAAATAATTCTATGAGGTTTTTGCAAAACGCTTACCGCAAAAACCTCTTATAAAAGACTGCTGTTTTTGTGTTTTGGATTTTTCCAGCCGTTCAGCAGTCCTTTTTTTGAGCCGGGTCATTTTTATGCGGTCTGTTTCAGTTGGATGTAGTATTCTTTAGTGGGCCCTTTAATTTTTGGAGGTCTTTTGTTTACCGCCTTTGCCAATTTTTACAAGTGAAGGTTGTTTCTCATCGCAGGTTTTTTCTTCTATTGTGCGTTTTCTAACCGGCTCCATTATCATTAAGTTGCGGTCAAAGTGGTAGTATTCTACGCCGTCTTCGTTTGCAATATAGACTAACATATAGCTTTTTTGAGGCATAAAAGAGATTGCGAGCACCAGGTTTGGTTTCCCGCTTTCTTTTGGCGCATGTTTGATAAGAGAAGAAAGATTTTTTTGCTCCTCTTCTGTTAAATAGTCATTGCGACATACAAGAGAAAGTATGCGTTGGCCTGTCTTGCGGTTGTGGACAAGGATATCGGGGTTGGGGGAGTATTTTGACTTGTTTGTTGCCGGGTAAAGGTCTACTGAGTAAACGGGATTTTCAAGTAAGTCGTGCAAATGAACGGCTAGAGCATGCGTGAGCGTGACGCGGTTGCGTGGCCAAGAAAACAGTTCTTTGTCCTTGCTTTCAAGCCTGATTACAGCTTGTGTGAACATGTCAAACGCTTTTATTCTGCTTATTGTGTTCATAGTCCTATTCTAACAGCAATTTGGTCTTCTTGCAATTTAGGATTGTAGATGATTGGTTGTAGATTGGTTGTAGATTGTAGAGTGGTTGTAACAAAAGCCTGTAACGAAGGCTCTGAAACAATGGCAAATCTTTACCCGGGTTCTTACAAATCTCATTTTTCAAAAACCTCCTTGAAGTGCATTTTGCATAGTGCTAAAATGAGTGCTCAAGAGGTAAATACAATGAATTTTGATCAGCGGACTGTAACATGTGGCCAGCTTAGAGGTGTGGACGCAGGGAAAACGGTTGTTCTCAACGGGTGGGTGCATAGAGATAGAAACCACGGAGCCCTTCATTTTATCAACCTTAGAGACAGGTATGGAATAACTCAGGTGGTCGTTGATGATGATGCAAGTGAAGACTTACAAAAGACAGCGTCTGAACTCAAAATGGAGTATTGTATAGCTGTTACAGGACTCGTCAGGCTTAGACCTTCTAATATGGTAAATCACGATATGCCAACAGGAGAGGTTGAAGTCAAGGCTCAAAAGATTTCAATTCTTTCAAAATGTGCAACATTGCCATTTGTTATTGATAACGAAAATGCTGTCAACGAGGATTTAAGACTTAAGTATAGATATTTGGATCTTCGTACCAAAGGAATGCAGGACAGGATTAAGCTTAGACATGAGTTTATCAAATCTATTAGAGAATACCTTTACACTGAGGGTTTCTATGAGATAGAGACTCCAACTCTTATCAGGTCTACTCCGGAAGGCGCAAGAGACTTCCTTGTTCCGTCAAGAAAATATGCAGGAAAGTTCTATGCTCTTCCACAAAGCCCGCAACTTTATAAACAGCTTCTCATGGTTGGCGGTTTTGATAAGTACTTCCAAATTGCACGTTGCTACAGAGATGAAGATGCAAGAGGAGACAGACAGCTTGAGTTTACACAACTTGATGTTGAGATGAGTTTTGTTAAGCGTGATGATGTTTTATCTCTTATGGAAAGACTTTTTGTCCATGTATTCAAAGAGGTCATGAATTATGAACTGCCGGCTCATTTCAGAAGAATTGATTACTATGATGCAATGAATACTTATGGTTGTGATAAACCTGACTTGAGATTTGGATGCGAGATAAAAGATATCTCTGACATTGTAATGAAGTCCTCTTTTGACGCATATAAGACAATTTTGTCAAATAAGGGCTTTGTTAAGGCACTTGTTGCTCCAAAAACAGAAGGTTTTGATTTTACTAGAAAATACCTTGATGATATTGCTTCTACTGCCAAGATTTACGGCGCTCAATTTGTACCTTTCATAAAGGTTGGCGCAAACAATGCTCTTTCTGGCAGTGCTGCAAAGTTCTTTGCGGGACTTGAAGATGCGTTGTGCTCATATCTTGGAGCTCATGACGGTGATGTCATTCTTATGGTCGCTCATGAGAATTGGAAGAAGTGCTGTGCATCAGCCGGAGCCATCAGGTCAAGACTTGGAAAGGATCTTGGAATTATTAAGCCTGGTTTTGAGTTCTGTTGGATTGTTGATTTCCCATTGTTTGAGTACAACGAGGAAGAAGGTCATTGGGAAGCAGCTCACCACATGTTCAGTATGCCACAGGCCAAATACATTGATACTTTGGAAGAAAACCCGGGAGAAGTTCGCGGTGATTTGTATGACATGGTTGTAAATGGTTACGAATGTGCATCCGGGTCTATAAGAATTCACGATGTAGAACTTCAAAAGAGGATTTTCCGTATTTGTAATTTCTCAGATGAAGAAGGTGAAAAGAAGTTTGGTTTCTTGCTTAATGCGTTTAAGTTTGGACCGCCACCACACGGAGGGATTGCTCCCGGTATTGACCGTATGGTCATGATAATGAGCGAAATGTCTTCAATTAAGGAAGTTATTGCTTTCCCAAAGAACAGTTTTGCTGTCTCTCCAATGGATGATTGTCCAAATGATGTAGATCAAAAACAGCTTGACGAACTTCATCTTATTATCAAAAAAGATGAAGAAAAATAAGACAGCTTCTAAAAGGTTCAGTGAAAGCAATGGATAAAGAAAGGCTTATTGCCCTTTTGAAAAAAGAGATGGTCCCGGCTATGGGTTGTACAGAACCTGCTGCAGCTGCTTTGGCAGGGGCCAAGGCTCGTGAGTTGCTTTGTGCTCAAAAAGAAAATTCTTATGACAGTGTAAGAGCCTGTAGTGTAGAAAGGGCACAGGTTTTTGCTTCCCGGGACATTGTTAAAAATGCAATGGGGGTCAGTATCCCCAACTGTGAGCTAAAAGGTATTTTAGCTGCCATTGCGCTGGGTATAAGCGGAGGCGATTCTTCCAAATCGTTGAGTATTCTTTCAAATGTTTCTCAAAAACAAAAAGAAGAAGCTTCTTTGATTGATATTGAACTTGTTTTAGTTTCAAATGTTCCACCTCTTTTTGTAAGCGTCAAAGTTTTTGGAAAAGACTCTAAAGAAGCTTCTCTTCATGAGGCTGTAGCAACAATAGCAGGCGAGCACGACAGGTTTTCTCATCTTGAAAAAGATGGAGTCGTTCTCTTAGACCTCCCTTTAGAGAGTGAAAAAGCATCTTCAAATGTTCAAGAAAAAGAAAATGACAGGGATTTTCTGAAAACTCTCAAGCTTGATGACATTATTGAGTTTTCAAATCATATTTCTGTAAATGATGTTCCGTTTGTGCTTGATGCTGTAAAAACCAACCTATATATTGCAAAACATGCCATTGAAGGGGAGTTTGGCTTACAGGTTGGGAAAACTACCTTGGAAGATGATATAGACAAAGAACCTGAGAGTTTGGCACAGGCTTTTGACATTGCTGCCAGTTATGCAGCCGCAGGAAGCGACGCAAGAATGAGCGGTTGTTCTATGCCTGTTGTCATTAACAGTGGTAGTGGCAACCAGGGCATTACTGTAACAGTTCCAATTTACATTGTCTCTAAATATCTTGGCTGTAACGATGAAAAACTTGTTCGTGCTGTTTGTGTAAGCCAACTTGTTGCCCTGTCGCTTACAGCTAGAAAAAACAGGCTTTCTGCTCTTTGCGGAGCATTTACAGCTTCTATTGGCACTTCTTGCGCTTATGTTTACCTTCTTGGAGGAGACCGCAAAACCATGGACAGAGCTGTAAATACTATGGTTGGAAACCTCACGGGCATAATATGCGACGGCGCAAAAAACACGTGTGCCTTAAAGATTTATTCCTGCTTGCAGGCATCGGCTCTAAGTGTAAAGCTGGCGCTCAAAGGCTTTGCTCCCGGCCCTGAATGCGGCATTGTGGGTAGCGATTGTCTTGAGAGCATGAGCCATCTTTCCCGTATTAGCTGTGAGGGCATGGAAGAGACCGATAAAACAATCATGTCCATTATGATGGATAAACAATGTTAGAGGTTTTTGCAAAACTGCCTTTTATCTTGCAAAGGCAAAACTAATCTTCACAAAGCCCATTTTGCAAAAACTTCGTTAAACGTAGAGTTTCTGTTAAAATAAAAAGTGCAAAATTACAAAGTTTCTATCAAAGAGCTCAAAATTGGCTCAAAGC
The DNA here is from genome assembly GCA_963628205.1 of Bacteroidaceae bacterium. Classification (GTDB taxonomy): domain Bacteria; phylum Spirochaetota; class Spirochaetia; order Sphaerochaetales; family Sphaerochaetaceae; genus UBA9732. The sequence goes on along the minus strand of CAVGEF010000110.1, from coordinate 20,286 downwards.
GGGCGCCGTACCAGTGATCAGGGTCCTCTTGTGTGATTTCAATGCATTTCACAGTGTAATCTGCAGCAATTTTTGCAGCTTCAACTGCTGTGTGGTTATGCAAAAGAGCTCCCACAAAAGAAGATGCATATATGTCGCCGGTTCCATGACAGCCGTTCTTGATTTTCTTGTGCTTGTAATAAGAAACAAGACCTTTTGAAGATACAACAACGCCTGTGGTCTTTGAGTCATAACTTACACCTGTAAGAACAACGGTTCCGGCACAAAGGTCAGAAAGTTTTGATAAAAGTTCTTTGATATATGCTTCGTCGTATGTTTCTTTATATTCGGAGTCTGTCAAAAAACATGCTTCCGTAATATTGGGAAGAATGATATTGGCCACAGAGCACAATTTTTTCATTTCGTTAACAAAAGCAGTGTTAAAGCCATAGTACAAAGAGCCGTTGTCTGCCATGGCAGGGTCTACAATCTTTAGCGCATTGGGCTTCATTAAAGTAGAATCCATTATGTCCATGACATAAGAGATTTGTTTTGTGCTTCCAAGATAGCCGGTATAAACAGCATCAAATGTAATTCCTTCGTGATTCCAATGGTCTGCAATCAAAGGTATATCTTCTGTTAAGTCTCTGAATGTGTAGCCTGTAAAACCACCTGTATGGGTAGAAAGCACAGCAGAAGGAAGAATTGCAGTCTCAAGCCCGCATGCCGATAATATTGGAAGAGCAACAGTGAGAGAGCATTGTCCTACGCATGAAATGTCTTGTATTGTTAAAATTCTCTTGTAATCCATCTAAGGCCTCCTTTGTAAAAACCTCTTTCACAAGATTTATTGCAGTTTTTGGGGTGCTTCAAAGTTTTGAACTCTATTACATCCATTCAAAAACCGGCAAGGCAAATAATACATAGCAAACTCTTTTAAGACAACCCATAAAAATAACACTTGCATATATGCACTTGTCGTATGCACTTGTCGTTAGAAAGGGCAGTTAGTATAATCTAATTGCTCAAATTTTCAGCTAAGAGAAAAGCTTAAAATAAGGATATTTTAATGAAAAAAGTAATTTGCAAAGTCAAAGGAATGAGCTGTGCAGCATGCAGTGCCTCAGTAGAAAGAGTTCTTTCAAAAAAAGAAGGGGTTGAAAGTGCACAGGTAAGTCTTGCTGCAGAAGAAGCATCAATAGTATATGATGAGGACAAAGTTTCATTGGAAGATTTGCAAAATGCAGTCAAGAAAGCCGGTTATAAACTCCTCTCTCCTGCAAATCCCGGAGATTTTGACAACCAAGACAGCTCTTCAAACGAAGAAAGAAAAACAGAAAGACTCCATTTGATTAGATTATATACATGTATTGCTTTCACTGTTCCTCTTTTTGTTCTATGCATGGGCCCAATGGTTTTTCCCAAAATGCCAATGGTAAGTGGCTGGATTCAAATGGCCCTTTGTATTCCTGTAATGATTGCAGGGTATTCTTTTTTCACAAAAGGATTTTTTAATCTTTTTACAAGACAACCAAATATGGACAGTCTTGTTGCAACAGGTTCTACTGCAAGTTTTGTATATAGCTTAGTGAACCTTATTCAAAATACACAGCACATGGCAATGGGTCACTCTATGAGCCACCAATACTATTTTGAAGGTGTTGCCATGATAATTACTCTTGTCATGGTAGGAAAGCACATAGAGCTCAAGTCCAGGCGCAAGGCCGGAGATTCCATCAAAAGTCTCATGAAGTTGGCTCCTGCAAAAGCTACCGTTATCAAAGACGGGAAAACGTATGAGATAGATGCAAAAGATATTGCTGTAGGTGATATGATTTTGGTACATCCTGGAGAGAAAATAGCAGCAGACGGCATAGTAACAGAAGGCTCAAGTGATGTTGATGAAAGCATGCTCACAGGAGAAAGTCTTCCTGTTGCCAAAACGGTTGGCTCACAAGTTTGGGGAGCTACTATAAATACAAATGGTTCATTTACATTCCAAACTCAAAAGATAGGTAAAGATACTGTTCTTTCTTCAATTATTGAAATGGTAAAACAGGCGCAAGCTTCAAAAGCTCCCATTGCCAGACTTGCAGACAAAGTTTCCGGAGTTTTTGTTCCAATAGTAATGTCTATAGCTGTGGTAACTTTCATTGCATGGCTTATTGCAGGAAAAGAACTTTCTTTTGCTTTGCGCTGTGCCGTGAGTGTTCTTGTTATAGCTTGTCCCTGTTCTTTGGGTCTTGCTACACCAATAGCCATTATGGTTGCAACAGGAAAAGCTGCTTCTCTTGGCATACTGTTTCGCAGTGCAGAGGCTCTTGAAACTCTCTCAACAATGCAAAATGTAATGTTTGACAAGACCGGCACCCTTACAGAGGGCAAGCCTAAGGTTTCTTTTTATACTTCTTTGGAGACCCTTCGTCTTGCTGCCATTGCAGAGAAGAAATCGGAACATCCGTATGCAAAAGCTGTGCTGGAGGCATATGAAGAATTAGAGAAAAAAGAAGGACAAGAACTTGAACTTGAAGACGGAGAGTTTGAGGCTGTTGTAGGCAAGGGTATTAAAGTTGTTTCTAAAGAAGGTGTGATTCTTGCCGGAAACAAGGCACTCTTGAAAGAGTACGGCGTGCCTGTTTCAAACGAAAACAAGAGTGCTCAAATTTATGTAGCTCTTAATAACCAGTACAAAGGCAAGATAGAGGTTTTGGACACTTTACGGCCGGAAGCCAAAGGTGCAATTGATAAATTAAGAGAGCTTGGACTTTCTTCTACAATGCTTACAGGCGATAACGCTGAGACAGCTGAACTTATTGCAACTCAGGCCGGCTTGGATGATTTTCACGCGTCATTGCTGCCACAGGATAAGCTTTCTTTTATTGAAAAAGAGAAAGCTTGCATTATGGTTGGTGATGGCATAAATGATGCACCTGCTCTTGAAAAAGCTAACATTGGTATTGCAATGGGAGGTGGAACCGATGCCGCAATGCAAGTCTCTGATGTTGTTATCATGAACAGTAATCTTAATTCTGTTCCAACAGCAGTAAGTCTTAGCAAGGCAACTATCAAAAATATTAAGCATAGCTTGTTTTGGGCTTTCTTCTATAATACTTTGGGCATTCCTGTCGCTGCAGGCCTTTTAACTTTGTTTGGCGGACCCACTCTTGATCCTATGCTTGCAGCTTTATGTATGAGCCTTTCAAGTCTTTCTGTTGTGCTTAATGCTTTAAGTCTTAAACGCTTTAAGGCTTAATCATGGAGGATTTTGAAACTCTTATTCAGCTCTTTTTAACAGTCCAAGAAATTGTAGCTCTTACTTTTTCATTTTCCATATTGGAAAGTGTTACAGTTCCTTTATGAAGTCTTGCAACAGTGCATACAATTGGAAGTCCCAGTCCTGAGCCGGAATGTGCTGTTCTTGACCAGTCTCCTTTTATCCAAGGCTCCAGGAAACTTTCTCCTTCAATTTCTTTTGAAAGAGTTCCGGAGTTTTCAACATAGATAAAGAAATCTTCGTCAGATGTTTTTCCAATATGAAGAACAACGTCAGAGGCATTTGTTCCATATTCAAAAGCATTCTTTATTAATTCTGTACACGCTTTGGAGATGAGAAGATTGTCGCATATAATTTCATCACATTCGCTCTCAAATGTGACAGTCTTGGAGCCATCTCTCAAATAAGGGAGGCTGTTTTTAATATTGTTCTCAAGACTTCTTACGGAAGTATTTTCAAAAACAGGTGTTTCTGAGGCTTGTAAGGAAGAAAAATCTATAACTTTTCCTATTCGCTCGTTCAGGACATTAGTCTCAATTCTAAGTTGGTCAATTGAGCTTTCATCCAGTGGGAAAATACCGTCTCCAATGCCGTCGACTATCATTTTAATTGCTGTTGCCGGGGTGTTTAAGTCGTGAGAAATACTGCTGAGCCAAGCACGCCTGCTTATTGCATTTTGTAAAAGCTCTTTGTCCAGGTCTTCGATTGCAATTGATATTTCGTTGAGCTCGCTGTTTTTGTTTTTCTGGATTTTGACGTTGCTTTCTCCTTTTGCAAGCTTTTTGAGAGCATTTCGTACACTGTCAATAAATTTGATATTCCGTGAGCTTATAATCCATGCGGAGCAAATTGCAATTACAAGACATATTGGAACAGACACTACCATTGCCCGCAGGCAAGAGTTGAGAACATCTTTGGAATATGCATACGTTCTGGGTGAATAGGTGAGTAAATCTATAATAAAGAGGTCTTGGCCTTCAAATGAAAGCGTGATTGAGCCTGCAACGTCATCGGCCTTAATTTCGTTGGGAAGTACAAGTAAAGTTTGATGTATGCTGTAAGGTGACTGCTTTTGTACGCTAACAGAAGAGCCTTCTGTGCTGTCTTCATCTATTGAAAGATTAAGGCGTACAGAATTTTTGCGACTTGATGGGCTTAAGACTTTTTCACTTGATGAAGCATTTTTTTGATTGGAAGGTAAGAGCGTTGCCAATATGCGCCCGTCTGCGGTCTTTCCAAAGGTAAACATTGTACTGCCGTTTACATCTCTTACCACATAGCCCGATACCCTGCTGTCATTTACTGAGGACATTACAATTCTAAGGCTTCCAAGTCCAAAATCTTCAAATTGGCCGTTTTCTATTGTATTTTCCAACGATGTTACAAAGTCGTTAAAAGCTGTTGTTTTCCAATTTTCTTGGCTTATTGAGTATTGAACAATCAAAATTGCACTTTGCAGTAAGAGAATTACAACTGTTATAGAGAAAATGCTAATGAAATACTTAAAAAATGCTTTTTTCATCTAATATTACTTATGTTCCTGCTTTTATGCATTATTTTTGTCTGTACTGTTTTCAATTCCGGTGGAGGGATAGCCTATAAATTTATATCCGTAACCTCTTACTGTTTCTATCCACGGTGCGTCACCTAATTTTGCACGTAAATTTTTTATATGGGTGTCGACAATTCGTTCATATGCTTCATATGAGTAATCAAAACATTTCTGGAGCATCTCTGTTCTTGGAATTACTCTTGAGGAGTTTTCAATTAGAAGTGTAAGAATACGCCATTCTGCGGCCGTAAGAGCTAAAGAGGTTTTGTCTACTTCTACTTTGTGTTCCGGCTCACTGAATACCATTGTAGAATTTCCTGCTTTGAAAATTTGCACTTTTGAAATGGTTTTTTCTTCTTGAGGATTGTCAATGCGCCTGAATATAGCCTGCACTCTTAAAACTAATTCTTTGGGCGAAAAAGGCTTAGAGATGTAGTCATCTGCACCTAGTTCAAAACCGTGTATGCGGTCTTCTTCTGCAATACGAGCTGTCATGAAGATAACCGGAATGTTTGTCTTTTTTCTAAGTTCTTTGACAAATTCAAATCCGTCTCCGTCTGGAAGCATTACATCTTGAATAAGAAGATCTGCTGTTGTGACACTAAAGGCTTCTCTTGCTGTGGCTAAATTGGGAAACCCAAGGGCTTTATAGCCGGCAAGTTCCAAGTATCTTCTTACGCCTTCTCTTATTACACTGTGATCTTCAACAATATAAATCAGCTTCATGTTTATCCTTTTGGACCCTTTTGGTTATCTTTATTAGTACCTTTTTAATACCTTTTTTCTGCCTGTACGAGAATAATTGCATTAAAAACACAAAAATTCACATTTGCAAAAACCTCTCAAAAGAGCAATATTCTTTGTAGCTTTTCATTTTAGCTCAAACTTCATATAAACAGGGTTGTGGTCCGAGCATTCAAAACGCTCATCTATGGTATTGCTTTCAAGTACAGTTACATTTGGACTTACAAGAAAGCCGTCAACTGTAATTTGATATTGACCTTCCCAATATGCTTCATTTGGATTTCTACAGCTTGCTATTGGATTTTCTTCGTCAAAAGGAGCTACAAGCACAATATCATTAGTGTCAAAAACATAAGAAGGAATAGGTTGAGCCCAAGAAAAATCACTTTTTTCTATTCCAAAGACTTCAACTCCTCTTCCTACAACGTCTTTATTAAAGTCTCCGCCTGCAATGCAATAATTACCTTTTTCATATTCAGATTGCATGTCAGATAAGAGCATTTTCAGTTGTTCTATGGCAATTGTGCCGTCAGATGTGTATGCAGACAAATGCATATTGTACAAAACAAGTTCTTTCCCGTTTTCTACTTCAAGTCTTGCAACACTGTAACACCTGTCCAAATCAAGAAGCTTCATGAGAGAATCTTCAATTGGGAGACTTCGTCTTAAACCGCTTGTAATTTGAAAAGAGGAAAAAGTCATAAGTCCGGCTTGTGATTTCCCATGTGGCTGGTAGAAAGGGTAAAATAAGAAAGGAGAGTCGTAATTTTGTGCAAAAATGTGGTTTTGAAGAGGGAGAGCTTCTATGAGATAGTTTCTTTCATCAATGTGATAACTTCTTGTGGCATCAAAATCCACTTCTTGGATGAGATTGAAATCTGCTCCAAAAGTTTCTACAAAACTTGCAATTTTGGACATGTTTTCTTTCAAGTCATCTTTACTTTTTGCCCAAGATTGTGTTCCTCCGTCCATGAAAAAATCGTAATCATCTTCATATGCTCCAAAACCTATGTTCCAAGACAGTACCTTATATTGTGTGTTCCTTTTTGTCTTGGAACTGGAAATTTTGCCACTTAGTGAGTTTTGAACTTCAAGCTCCAGATTGTCTTCAATTCTATGATATGACAACAGCACGTAGGCTACATAGATTAGTACTGCGATGAGAATTACAGCCAATATGCAAAATATAATTTTTAAGAACTTTTTCATATCTCACCCTCTCTTTTTGACAGGCCCTGCTTCAAGCCTGTTGACAATTATACTGCAAAAGTTTTCTATTTAGGTAGAGTGGATTTTGCCGTTTGGCAAAAATCTATAGAGTTGGGATTATGAATCATGGAGAAATCTTTCCTAAAACAAAGCTAATTTGCTGTGATGTAGATAGTACTCTTGTAGATGATGATAAAAAGCTTTCCCTCGCTAATATTGAGGCTGTTCGTAAAGCTGTAAATGAAGAAGGCATTCATTTTACGATAATATCGGGCCGTAATGTGCCATCTGTAAAAAATTACATGAAACATCTTGGCATTGAAGGGGTAATTCCTTCTCTTGGCGGTTGCTATATGGAAGACTGGGAAGGTAAAATCATTGAAGAACATAACATAGACGGTGCCTTGGCTTTCAAGATAAATGCTCTTGCAAAAGAAAACGGCTGTTTGTGTTTTGTTTACTACCATAAGGACTGGTACATTGAGCCGGGACATAAGGAAATTGAGAATTTAGAGGAAACTTTGACTGGCACAACCGGCATTGTTACAAATTTAGATGATTTGTTTACAAAAGTCAGCCCTAATAAACTTCTTGGTGTAAGCAGTGATACAAACAAAGTAAAGAATTTAAGAGACCTTATTGTTGAAAAATTTACAAGAGAAGTAGATTGTTTTCTTTCTTCTCCTTATTACTTGGAAATTGTTCCAAAAGGTGTAGATAAAGGGACTGCTGTTAATGCTGTATGTCGCTATTACGGGATAAAAAATGAAGAAGTTTTGGCTATAGGTGATTATTATAATGACATTGGGATGTTCAAAAATGTTGGGATTTCAGTTACAGTTGAAAATGCTCCGGATGACATAAAAGCTGTTGCAAAGTTTATAACAAATAATGATTGTAATAACAGTGCCGTCGCTGAAGCTATTGAACGTTTTGTTGTTCGTTAGAACATGTAACGAAATCAAGGAGAAAAACATGGATTACATGAGTACAAAAGAAGCTGCTCAAAAGTGGGGTATAAGCGAAAGACGTGTACGATCTCTTTGTGCAAATGGCAAGATAGAAGGCGCATCCAGGTGTGGTGATTGGGTTTGGAGTATACCAAAGGGCACTCAAAAACCTGCCGACGGACGCACTCTACGCTATATGAAAAACAGGAGCCTAAGAACAGGTTCTCAAGATTATTCTAAGGCCGATTCTTTACGTTCAAGCCATGTTTCTGCCTCTTTGAACAGTCATCAAAAAGCTCAAATTATTCATGATGCAATGACTTTTGACGGTATGGATATTAGTGTTGAGCAAATTGAAGAAATCTTTAATCTCGTCAATCAAAAGGAAATGTCATTGAAAACTCAAATCATGGTTCTTAATGCAAGTTCAGTTTTGTCTTTTGTTCCTTTTGACTTCAACGAAAAAAAGCTTTTAGATATACACAGGCGGCTTATGAGTTCTGTAAATGAGAAGAGTTCAGGGCGTTATAGCTTGGGAGGAACGCAGTCTCAAGAAACAGAAGCCATGCTTGAGCAATATATTGGGCCGTGGTCTGTTTTGCATCCTGTTGCGCGGGCCTCTTTTCTGTTTTCAGAAATTCTCAGGATTGCTCCTTTTGATGAAGGTAATATTTTAATTGCATTTATTTTACTTGAAAACGAGCTTTGTAAAGCAAAACTTCCTCCCTCTTTGTTTGGAAAAGAGCAAATTGCAACTCTTAAAGCAGCTCTTGCATCTTCAAGAATCAGGGGCAACAGTCAGGCCTTGGTTTCAATGATTTTGGACTCTGTCTCCGGTACTTTTGTAAAGTAAGCCCTTAATAAAAGAGGTTGTTGCAAAAACCTCAAAAAGCAGAACGAATATGACATTATTTAAGAATGCACTTGTTATTGACGGCACGGGAAATGAGCCATTTAAGGCTAATGTTCTTGTGGACGGCACTTCGATTGCTTTTGTTGATACTTCTTTGGATAACATTTCCAATGCAGTATTAGATGATGTATTGGACGTAGAAGGAAAAATTCTCTGCCCGGGGTTTATGGATATTCATGCTCACAGTGAGCTGGAAGTTCTAAGAAACCCTTCTATGAATTACAAAACACAACAGGGGATTACTTTTGACCTGTCAGGCAACTGTGGTATTGGAGTATGGCCAAGAAAATTTGAAGATAAACAAGTTTTTGCAGACATCCTTGGTCATTATTCACAGCCTTGGACTTGGACTGATTTTTCAACTTATACTTCCGGTATAGACGGGCCATGTCTTCCCGGAATTAATATGGGCTTCTTGCAAAGTCATAGTATGTTAAGAATGTCTGCAATCAAAGGAAATCCAAATAGGGTTGCAAATGATAAAGAAATAGCCCAAATGAGGGAGCTACTTAGCCTTTCAATACAGCAGGGCTGTTTTGGGTTGTCAACAGGGCTTTATTATGCACCGTGCCTTTTTGCAAGTGAAAAAGAGATTTTAGCACTTTTAGAAGAAGTTAAGAAAAACAACGGGATTTTTGCTGTTCATCATAGATGCGAAGGCGATGAAATTCTTTCTTCAATAGATGAAATTTTGACTTATGTTGAAAAAACAGGTGTAAAACTTGAAATTTCTCATCTCAAAGCCATTGGAAGAGCAAACCAAAGTAAGGTTGATGATGTCCTTGAAAAGATACATCGTTTCAAAGATAAGGGCTTTGACGTAAAGTTCGATCAATATCCATACGAGTATGGCAGTACGAGCCTTTTCAGTCTTTTGCCACCGCTTTTGTTGAGACTGGATAAAGATGAGCTTTCAAAAACTCTGGCAACAATGGAAGATAATATTTCTCTTAGAAAGAAAGTAATTGATGAAATTCTTCATCCTCAGGGGTGGGACAGTATTGCAAAACTGTGTACGTGGGATGATATAAAGATTGTAAGTCTTGAAAGTTCTCCTTCTTTTGATGGCCTAACTTTGAGCGAAACTGCAAAAAAACTGGGCAAAGACCCGTTTGACGCCCTCTTTATACTGCTTTCCAAAGAGCGTGAACTGGCTTTAATGGCCGATATAACTCAAAGTACTGACAATTTAAGAAAAATATTCAAAGACCCTCTAATGCTCTTTGGAACCGATGCTCTTTACACAGGTAATCTTTCGCACCCGCGCAGCGCAAATGCAGCTATCCACCTAATTGAAACCATGTGCCTTAAAAACAAGGTAGGCACCTTGCCTGAGACTATTGCCAAAATGACAGGCAAAGTTGCATCCCGGCTTGGCATTTCCAACAGAGGGATAATTAAAGAGGGCAACAAGGCCGATATCGTTGTCTTTGACCCTAAAACACTTCATGACAATTCAAGTTTGAACAATCCTTTTGAAATGTGTACCGGCTTGGACTTTGTTATGGTAAACGGAACTTTTGCCGTATACAAAAACGCTCCTACATATAGCAGGAGCGGAAGTGTTATAAAAGCCGTTTAGAATGTTTTTGAAAAACTGTAACAGTGCAATAATGCAGTTTGGTTATTTTCCAAACTTTTGCCACAGTTTTTCAAGGGAATAAAAATCGCGAAGTTCCTGACTCATTAAATGAATTACTATATCTTTGCAATCTATAAGCTCCCATCCGTCATCTCCCACAGATTTGTGGCGGTTGTTAACTTCAAGACCAAGGTCATTCAAAAGTCCCCAAAGTTCTCTTGCAAGACCACGTAAGTGGCCAAGGCTGGAAACTGTGCATATAACGAAGCAGTCTGTCCAAGAACATTCTTCTGAAACGTCTATAGTTACAACTTCCATTCCTTTATGGTCTGTTAAAAATTCACTTATAGCTTTAGCTTTTGCTTCTATTTCTTCTTTCATTTAGTATCCTCCAAGAACCTGTCCCAGCCACTGTACAAAGTATCTTTGGGAGAAGTTCAAATCTTCATTATAAAAAAGCTCTCGTGCATCATAAAATACAGTCTCAGGGTTTTTGTTTTTAAGTATTTCAAGTGCTTTTGTCATATCTTGGCCACAGAGCTTGTTCATATTATCGGACAAAGGTTTTTTGCTCAATACATCAATATTTTGTGCAAAAGTCTCAAATCTTTTTGCTCCTGAGTTTTCGCCTTCTTCGTCATTTTCCATTGAGTCCAACAAGTCTCTTAAAGTTTGAAGAGACTCTTTTGTTCCAATGAGAAATCCCGTTTCTTTTAATCCAACGTAATTTCGCATTGCAACAGGAATTGATTCAAGGCCGGCTTCTTTCCCCCAAAGAAGGATTTCTTCCAAAGGCAACACTACTTCATACAATTTATTTGCACTGTGGTCGTAAACCAATATAAAAGCTGTGTCCTCAAAATATGCATAAAAACAGTCTTTTTTAGACGATTTACAGCTACAAAGAGAAGTGAGGATTAAAAACAGCACAAGCACTGAAAGCAGTATTTTTCTTGCCTTTTCTCTCATTGTTTTTAACAACTCCACGCAATACGTCCGGCACTACAGCCTTTTTCTTCCAAAGATTTTTTCATATTCAAAGAATTTTGAGCTATATCTGAGAACCCTTTGCTTATTCTGTGGTCTATCATATCACACAAGATGCGGTAGGCACAGGCTCCAAGACTTGGAGCTTCCAAGTAGAAACTTTTGCGCTTTTCACTCATGAAAGGACGTGAAGGTTCTATGAAGTCTGCACAAAACAAACTAAGAGAAAGACTGTCCATATTTGAGGTTCCCAAAGTGTGCTCTTCTATAGCTTTATACCATTGTAATGGATAGTCTCCACATAATTTCTTAGCTATATGTGCTGACACCTTCCCATGGGCCAAGACCGGCGCTTTGATGTCTTCTTGTGAAAGCTCTATTGAGTTTTTTTTACAATATTCAATAATTGAGCCATCATCCATCTCCCTTGCAAGGTCGTGCGCCAGGCCACAAAAACTTGCTGCCTCAAATGCTTTCCACTTTTGCGGATAATCATTGGCAGGATACTTTTCCAACAATTCTTTGCAGGAATTTGCTACTCCTACACTGTGTACATATCTTTTTTCCGTTACTGTTTCTTTTAGATATTGTCTAAGTTCTTCAGTGGTACAAATTATGTTCTGTGACATATTGTGAGACTCTCTTTGACAGGTAGTTCATATAAACTGTCTTGTTTTCTCTGAAAACTCTTGAAGACTGCGGCGCAATTTCATTTGGTTCTATTTTTTTATAATGTACATCATTTGGAATTTGTGACCAATGACTTTGGAAGATGTCTCTTCTGCAAATCAAAAACTCAACTTCATTTTTCAAGTCTTCATATCTATACCATTTTGTGAGCTCTTGTATTTGGTCATCACCAATAATCAGCCCTAACGGGCCGTCAATGTTAAGTCTTTTCTTAATGTCCAAAACTGTATCGTAAGTATATGAAACTCCACCCCGTTCAAGTTCAATTGTTGAGATTTCAATATTTGTTTTACTGTCATTGGGATATAGCTCTTTATAATCTTCCAGTGCAAGGTACAGCATTTCAAGGCGTTCTTTGTTTGTAGCTTTTGGTGTACTGTCTTGCTTAAAATTACTCAATGCTGCCGGTATAATCAAAAATTTTTCATAGTTTGAAAAACAAATGGCATTGTGGAGCAAAGAAAGATGTCCTAAATGCACCGGGTCAAAACTTCCTCCAAGTATGGCAACTTTTTTCTTTTTGTCCATTATGCACTCCGCTATAGGCCTGTAAATTAGTCTTCATGGGGAAGAAATCTGTCATCAGACTCGGGATAAAAGGCATCTGTGTTTGGCTTGGTAGTAAAGCCTTTCTCAACGGAGGGTTCTTCTATCATGTCTACAAATGCTTTCATGATTGGCTTGACAGAGTCTTCGTCAAAAATGCTCATACCAAAAACTTTTTTGTCTGAGTATTTTGTTTTGAATTTTTCAAAGTTCTCAGAGGCTCCTTCTTCGTCAAGTTTAGTGCCAATCAGAACCTCTTTTTTGTCGAGCAAGCTGTTGGAAAAAGTGCCAAGTTCATTTCTAAGCAGTTCGTATTGCTCAAGGCATTGAGGGTCAGACATGTCTACAAGATATGCAAGGCCGCCCGTGCGTGAAATGTGTTTGAGAAACTTAAATCCCATGCCAGCGCCTTGGCTTGCGCCTTCAATAATGCCCGGGATGTCTGCAATGACTAAATCTTGATCGCCAAGTCGCATCATTCCCAGCTGTGGAATTTTGGTTGTAAAGGGGTATGAAGCTACTTTACTGCGAGCATTGGTCAGCATATTCATGAGTGAACTTTTGCCGGCATTGGGAAAGCCTACAAATCCAATGTCTGCAATGACAAGAAGTTCAATGCCAACTCTCATTTCAACACCGCTTTCTCCCGGTTGTGCAAACTTTGGAGCTTGTCTTGTTGCGGTCCTGAAGTGATAATTGCCAAGGCCTCCTTTGCCTCCTTTAAGGAATACAAAACGCTCGAGCCCGCTCAAATCTTTAATAATCTCTCCTGTTGTGGCATCTTTGATTATAGTCCCGGGAGGAACCGGGATTTCCATATCGTTTCCGTTGCGTCCGTAACAGCGTGCACCGCTTCCGCCTTTGCCGTTTTCTGCGCGGAAAGAGCGAATTGTCTTGAGGTGTGCCAAAGTCCTAAGGTTGTTTTTGACAACAAAGACTACGTCTCCGCCTTTGCCTCCGTCTCCACCGTCAGGACCGCCTTTGGCTACGAATTTTTCACGCCTGAAAGAAACACAACCATTGCCTCCGTTTCCGGAGGCAATGTCGATATAGGTTTCATCAGAAAAACCAAACATAGAGATTATTTCTCAATATTACTCTTCTACAACTATGCTTACATAGTTGCGGTTGTTTCTTGCGTGGTAAAGAACTTTTCCACCAACCTTTGCAAAGAGTGTATAGTCAGAGCCCAAGCCTACGTTTTCGCCCGGGTGAATTTTTGTGCCATGCTGGCGAACAAGAATTTCTCCGCCTTTGACAATCTGACCGCCATAACGCTTTACGCCGAGGCGCTGTGCATTAGAGTCTCTTCCGTTTCTGGATGAACCACCACCTTTATGATGAGCCATTGCTTGCCTCCCTTATGCGTTAATCTTTTCAATCTTGAGAATGGAATAATTTTGTCTGTGACCTTGGGTCTTGCGATATCCCTTTCTCCTGTGGAACTTGTAGACACGAACCTTGTCGCCCTTTGTATTGGACTCAAGTGTAGCTACAATGCTGGCACCTTCAACATATGGTGTGCCAAACTTGACATCATCTTCTTTTACAACTGCAAGAACAGAATTATAGGTGACTTTTGCGCCAAGCTCTGCTTTAACGAGGTCAACTTGGATTGTCTTTCCTTCTTCTGCCTTGTACTGCTTTCCAAGAATTTCTACGAGTGCGTACATTAAAAACACATCCTTAAATTTGATTTCCTTAACGTTATACAAAAAGAGTTTGGTTTGTGCCATATCTTTTGTGGAGAAAAGAGATAAAAAAGGTGTTGACTAACGAACGTTCGTTTGTTATATGGTGTACATAACCCATAAGCGAGCCATGTCAATTATGAAGAAAAAAGAAGAAATAATACTTAAAACTCTTGAACTTGGAAGCCTTAAAGGACTTGCAAATGTGAGCATGAGAGACATTGCAATGGCTACAGGTATGCAACAGTCAAGTTTATACAGCCACTTTGAGAGCAAAGGCGCAATACTTCAAGCAATTATTGACTATTGCCATCTCTTACTTTCAAAAACAACATTTGTTGTAAACTTTAAGGCCAAGGACGCTCAGGAACTTCTTGTCTCTTTGGTAAACAGTTTTATTGAAACATTTGGAGAAGTTCCTCTTTCTCAATATTTTGCCGTAGTCCAACAGCAAAGACTTTTCAGTAAAATATATGATGAGGCAGCACGGGAGATTAACTTGATGATAACAGCTCGCATACAGGTGGCTTTTGAATACTGTGTCCAGCGCAATTGGCTGGATATTCATGATACCGATATTGCAAGCGATTTCTTCTCTTGTGCCGTTCAAGACTGTCTCATTAAACTTGTTTCCGGCGATGTTATGGACACAAAGATAGATACACCTTGGGAGTTAAACCGCCTTGTAGACGGCCTTATTGACCTTTTTGCCGTTAAAAAAGCGTAGTTTGGAGGGATATTCTTTTCATTTTTTTGCAAAGTCTTTTACAAAAATCTACCAAAAGGACTTCTTGTTAATCTCACATTTTCTCTAAGAAGGGGATGCCTACAAGGTCAAAAGCGTTCTTCATGACTTGTAGAACCATCTCGCACAAAGAGACTCTGGCTTTAACAAGAGCCGGCGAACTTGCTTTTAGAATTTGATTGTCATGGTACCAATGTGAAAACTTTTTTGAAATATCATACAGGAAAGCACATACAACGCTAGGGTCATACAAGGAACAGGCTTTTGCCACAGTTTCAGGGAAAGATGCCAGCATTTTGAGCATTTCACGTTCATCCTCAAGGGCTAAAAGAGCCGGCTCAAATGCAACATCTTTATAGGAGTCAGCATCATATTTTCTTAACATAGAAGAAATTCTTGCACCCATGTATTGCAAATAAGGTCCGGTATTTCCATTGAAAGAAAGCGATTCTTTTGGATTGAAAACAAAGTCTTTGCTTGGATTGAACTGTAAAATATAGTAGTTCAACGCACCAAGTGCAATCTTGTGTGCAGTGTCGTCTACATCTTTTAGCTCATCTTCACGACCTTTTTCGAGAATTTGCTCTTTTGCCATTGCAGTTAAAGAAGAGATGAGGTCATCAGCATCAACGACTGTGCCCTCACGGCTTTTCATCTTGCCCTCAGGAAGGAAAACCATGCCATACGAGAGGTGATGAAGATCCTTTGCCCACGGGTATCCCAACTTGTCCAAAACGTGGAAAAGCACCTTGAAATGATAGTTTTGCTCACTTGCAACAACATAAATGAGGCTGTCAAAAGGCCAATCTTCATGCCGGTTAATAGCTGTCCCTATGTCCTGAGTAATGTAAATTGACGTGCCATCCCGTCTGAGAAGAATTTTTTTATCCAGGCCAATATCAGAGTTGTCAATATATATGGAACCATCTTCAGCTTTTTGAAAGATTTTTCTTTCGAGGCCTTCAAGAACCTTATCTTTTCCAAGTTTGTACGTGTCGCTTTCGTAGTAATATTTATCAAAACTAACACCTGTATTCTCATAAGTTTGGGCAACACCCTCCAAGGTCCAAGTGTTCATGAGCTTCCATAAGCGTAAGACTTCAGGATCTCCCATTTCCCACTTTCTTAGCATTTCTTGAGCTTCAAGGTCCGGTTTATTGTTTTTCTTTGCAGTCGCTTTTGCTTCTTCTTCACTCATTCCTTTTTCAAGATTTGCTTTAATGTCTTTTTCTAATTCACAGGCTTCCCATTGAGCAAAACGCACATAGTAGTTTCCAACAAGGTGATCTCCCTTTATTCCTGAAGACTCAGGAGTTTCCCCATTTGAAAATTTTTGGTATGCAAGCATGGATTTGCAAATATGAACACCTCTGTTATTGATAAGGTTTACTTTCATAACAGAAGCCCCGCAAGCTTTGAGAATTTGGCTCATGCTTTGACCAATGCAGTCATTTCTCACGTGCCCCAAATGAAGAGGTTTATTTGTATTAGGACAGCTGAACTCAATCATGACTTTTTTAGAATCAAGAGATTGGGAATGTCCGTAAGAAGAACCTTCGTTCTTAATTTTGGTATATGTTTGAGCGACGACACTGTCCATATTAATTTTAACATTCAAATAGGGGCCAAGCGCAAAAGCTTGTCCGTCCGGTTTGTTTGTCAAATTTTCAATGAAAGAGCATAGCTCTTGGGCTATCATGTTTGGAGCTTTGCCAAAGGCTTTAGCATATGAGAACAAAGGAAAAGCTAAATCTCCCATTTCCGGTTTGGGCGGCACTTGCATGACAAGTGGCTGTAAAACGCCCTCATGTCCCGCATCTTCATATATTTTTTGCAAACTGTCTTGAACAAAATTTTTCCATTCTTCTTTGTTTACCATAACACTTCCTACCTTGGCTTTATGCCTGTAATTCCGCAACCTTGCAATGAAGAACCGCTTACAAAGCTCATGTTAAAAGCCAATTAAATTTTATGCTTTTCTTATGCTGACTTCTCCTGTTGAAAGAACAACCTCTTTGCCGTTTTCATATAAGACATGCAAATGGCAACTGTCATCTATGGAAACTGCCGTGCCTTCTCCAACAACAGAACCGGCTTGAATTACTTTTACTTTGTTTCCTAAAATTGTACTAGAGCTTTTATACTCTTTTAACCAATTTTCTTCACGTTCTTTTCCGCAAATAAGCCCAAGAACATTGGCCAGTAATGAAAATACAAAATCTTTCATTGGAGGAGCTTCTTCTGTTCTTGTAACTTCGTTATCAAGGCTCCTCTCACTGCCATTATAAAATAAAGAAGTTGCAATATCTTTGAGATTGGCACTGAAACATGAAACCGGCGTAGTGTAATTGACACCAATTCCAATGACGGCTCCATATTGTTTCTCATTTTGATAGCCTGTTGCGACATTGGCATCACAAATTTTCTGACAACACCCCCGTGCAAGGCCTCTATTATGATTTGGAAGCTCAACCATTTGAGCCAAAATGCCACAAACTTTTTTCCCGTCAACGATTATGTCATTTACCCATTTAATTTTGCATTTTTTACTACTGAAGCTCTCTATTGCTCTTTTTGTGGCAACTCCGGCTTTTGCTGTCAAAGCAAAACCAACATCGTCCAAATTCAAGGGCGCCGGGACGAGGAGACTCAAATATACACCCCCGGGAGGAGAAGAGAAAGAACGTCCAAGACGACCACGGCCTCCTGTTTGGCTGTGCGCCCAAACGACAGTCCCAAAAGGAGCTCCCTTGCGAGCCATGTCCAAGAGAAGAGCATTTGTTGAAGTTGTGCTTTCAAGTTCTTCAAGTTCAACAAAGAAAGAGGGAGGACAAAGGTATAAGCCTTGGCAAAAAGAATCAGAAACCTCTTGTAATTTGAACCGTTGCACTTTTATTTTCCAATGTGGTTTGCACCTGAGAATTTTGCTCCAAAGAGGACTTTTCCAAAGGCTCTTTTTCCAAAGAAGTTTGTTCTAAAGAGGATTTAACAAAGTTCTTTGCAAGGGCTCTCTTTTTTTCGTTTTCTTCTTCATGTTTTTTTTCAAATAAGATTTCTTCTTCCGGCGACAACTCCAAGAGAGAAGGATTGGTGAAGTACTTTTTCATGTTCTGGAAAGCCCCTGCAAAATAGTGCCCGCTACAAATTCTTTCATCCATAACAACCCCAAGAGGAATACAGGTTTTGAATACGATTTCACCTTTTTCTCTAAATGCGACTTCTCTGGAATTTCCCATTGTTATGAATACGCTGGTTGTTCCAAATTCATAACAGTGGTGGTAAATGTGGTTCGTTTTTATACTGGCAAGGTTGGATACTGTGAGACTTGTATGGAAAGGGCTGGCATCAATGACGCTTTTGGGGAGAATTCCGCGGCGGTCCATCCATTTGAATAATCCTACTCCAAAATTTGCAACACCGGGTAATGCCAAGAGCTTTTTTATAAGATTGTCTGTTGCATTCTTATTTTTTTCTTTTCTGTTGTTTTCTATGTATGTATCAATTTTTTCTTGGACTTGGAAGATGTTGTCGCTTAAATCAAAACGAATTTTGCTCATGGTTCCTTCCATGTCGCCGTCTCCGTTTTTCAGTACGACCATAGCAACGTCAAAATCTTTTCTGTCATATATTTTTTTGTTCACTATGAATCTGTTGAGAAGTGGAAACTTGCAAACGGTCCTGAGGTATGTTGCAACAACTATGCCCAAGTGGCTTACGAATTTTCCTTCTTGCCTTTTCTTTCGCAGGTATGCTTTTATGGGCATTACGGGAATATCCAACGTTATCATGTTCATGGCATCGTAACGCTTGTTCATTATATAGGGCACTATTGCGTACATGGGGTCTGCATCTTTTACTCTTACTCCGTCTTTTCTTTTCATGAAATCCTTCCTTGTTAATTATTGCAACTTACTGTATCACAAGAAGTTACAATTCCTTTTACGAGGTCTCCTTTCTTAGCGAAAGGGACAGAGGTATAGGTTTTAACCTTCATATAATTGCCTGTCAGGCCGTACCATGAGCCGTTTTTTCTTTCTTCTAAAATGACTTCAACGTGCCGGCCGATTTGTCTGTTAAGGTATTGCTTGTTCATTTCCAATGCCATTTGGCGTAAAATTTTGGCTCTCTCATCGCGCACGCTTTCAGGGGCTCTGTCGTGGGCTTTTTCAAGAGGAGTGTTCGGACGAGGACTAAAGGGGAAAACGTGCATCATGGCAAATTTGTTTTCCTGCAAGAATGATTTTGTTTGTTCAAATTCGTCATCTCCTTCTGCGGGAAGTCCTGTTATTATATCACAAGCCAAAAATGGGTCTTGTTTGATTTCTCTAAGCCTGTTTACTACATAGTTTAAGTGCTCAAGACTGTAATTGCGGTTTATTCTTTGCATGACTTTTGGGGATGCGCTTTGAATTGGAATGTGAAAATGAGGCTGAACCCTTGGGTCTTCGAGTTGCTTAAGAAGAAAATCGTCAACGTTATCGGGCTCAAGAGATGAAAGCCTAAATCTAATATTGGGGCCCAAATTTGCCAGCAATTTTTCCAAAAGACCGCCAAGTCCTTTCCCGTTGTGGTCGTACATTGTAAGGTTGACACCTGTAAGTACGATTTCATGGTAGCCACGTTTTTCAATTTCAAGTGCCCGTTGAACTGCAATGTTGGCATCAAGGCTTGAGGCCCGGCCACGAGCTATGTGAACACGGCAGTAACCGCAATTATTATCACACCCGTCTTGGACTTTTAAGTACGAGCGACAATGGTAAGTGAAATCGCTTGGGGCATAGTCAAATTCAGAGCTCTCTTTTCCAGAAAGGCCAATACCCTTGTCCTGTGCGCTTGAAATGTTACCTTTTACAAAATTGTGCAAGATCTCCAATACTTGGTTTTTGTCTTTTAGGCCGCCGGCAAAGTTGTCAAAAAAAAGAGGCAATTTCAAAAGTTCCGGTTTTCTGTCCAGTGGTAAAACTACAACATTTTGCGCAAGATTTTCTATTTCACGCGCACTCATTTGTGCATAGCAACCTGTGACAAGGACCGGACATTTTGAGCTGAAGAGCCTAATCATTCTCCTTGCTTTTTGCTCTGCTTTGCTTGTTACTGTACATGTATTTACAATAACAAGGTTGACGTCTTTATCTTTGTTGGCATCTACGTCTTTCAAGTCGTTGTCGCCATTGTTGTCTTCCAAAGTTTTAAGTACAAGATTTCCACGCTCTTCAAAAGCTTGAGCTATAGCTTCACTCTCGCATTGGTTTAATCTGCATCCCAAAGTATAAATAAAAACGTTCATAGGCTCAGAATATCTCTTTTTGATATTTTCGCAAAGCTGTGCTTACTGTTTGGTGTAAGGCAAGAGAAAGAGATGTAAGTTCTTCCATAGTAAGATGTTCGGCTCTCTTTGATGCACAAATTCCAACTTTTTCAAAT
>CAVGEF010000109.1:3453-4600 GCA_963628205.1 Bacteroidaceae bacterium | reverse complement strand
GTATATCTTTGGAACAAATGTTGATGACGATTATACAAAGGATGCCAAAGCCGGTGCAATTGAAGATGGCATAAAAGAAAACAACGAAAAAGAATTTGGTGCAAAAAAATGAATAACAAACCGCAAACGATAGCAATTGAAGTAGAAAAGGTCTCTAAGGTGTTTGCGTCGCCTAACGGGGGCAAATTCAAGGCTTTAGATAATGTAAGTTTGTCCATCCCAAGTGGAAAACTGTCTATCATAAGCGGTGAAAACGGGTCAGGTAAAAGCCTTCTTATGACAATTATTGCAGGTTTGGAAAAACCTTCTTCAGGGAGCGTTTATACAAGCTCAAAGGTAGGACTGGTTTTTCAGGATGCTGATTCTCAAATTCTGGGAGAAACGCCGTTGGAAGATGTATGTTTTGGTCTTTCCAACAATGGCATTAAAGCGTCTTGTGCTGTAGAAAAAGCAAATGAAGCATTGAAAAAAGTACGTCTTTATGAAAAAAGAGACGACCTGTCACATTTTCTTTCAGGCGGAGAAAAACGAAGACTTGCCATTGCGTCTATTCTTGCTCTTGGGTTTGATATAGTCATCATGGACGAACCGTATAGCAATCTTGATTATGCAGGCGTAAAAGATGTCAATTCTCTTGTAGAAGAACTGTTACAAAGTGGAAAAACTATTGTAATTCTCACTCATGAAATTGAAAAATGTTTAGCTTTGGCAAATCATTTTATTGTTCTTAAAAAAGGTCATCTTTTGTTTGAAGGCTCTCCTCAGGATGGACTTTTGGAGCTTGCCTCTAACAGCGAGCTGTGGGGAATAAGAAACCCACTTACTTCTTACAACTCTTTGAGTTCGTTAGTTTGGAAATAGTTAAAAATGGCAGAAGCAATTTTAGCTTACAAAAAAAGAGATAGCCTCATACATAAGATGCCGGCAATAATTAAACTTTTCGTACTGTTTTGTATTCCTCTTATTTTGCATTTAACCGGGTGGAAATACCACATTGCACTGTTTTTGGTTGCTTTTATACTGTCGTTTGTTTCTAAAATCTCCACTAAAGACTTTCTTAGAGATTTGCGCCCTGTTTTTTATTATTGTTTAATTATTGCATTAATAGATATTTTCTCTACTCTTCTTTTTGATAAAACTCCAATGC
>CAVGEF010000109.1:0-3347 GCA_963628205.1 Bacteroidaceae bacterium | reverse complement strand
CTGCCAGCCAAGAAAGGTCCTGTTTTTTCAACAATTTGAAATCGTTTTTCTCTGTTGTTCTTGCAAATGGAAATTACATTTTGCTTACACGCATTATTGTTGCTATGGCTTACACTTCTGTTTTCTTCAGGACTACAAGCCATAGAGAAATCAGAGAAGCTCTTGAAAAAGTAGAACTTTTTGTAACATTTGGCCATTCAAAACTGGGTTTTCCCAAATCATTTGCACTCTTTCTTAATTTCTTGCCACAGCTTTTTTCTATTTGGGCCAATCTTGATAAAGCATGGCGTGCAAGACAAGGTAAAAGAGGTATTCGCAAAATATTGGTTTTAATGCCGGTTTTCATCTCTCTTAGTATAAAAAAAGCAAATGACACTCTTCTTTCCATTAAAAATCGCGTCTTTTAATAGAAAACGTCTTATTTTTGAGCGTAGAAATCAGTGCCAAAAGAACCAAATGAAGAGATATCCTGTCACTACTGCCACAAGAGTAAACGGCACGCCTATTTTAAGGAAATCGGCATTGCTGACTTCGTAACCGTTTTTGCGAAGTATTCCAATAGCTGTGATGTTTGCAGAGGCCCCAATTGGAGTAAGATTTCCTCCCAACGTTGCACCAATAAGAAGTCCAAAATAAAACACAAGAGGACTCATATTCATCATGGAAGAAAGACTGGAAACTACCGGAATCATTGTAGTTACGTATGGAATATTGTCGATAAAGGCAGACAAAGCAACAGAGATAAAAACAATGAGAGTATAAAGGAGGAACGGGTCATCTCCTGCCACTCTGTAAAAAAGATTTGCAATGAGGTCAATTACACCTGCTTGACGAATACCCGCAATGACAACAAAAAGCCCTATTAAAATAAAAAGAGTATCTAAATCCAAATTCGTCAAAACGTTTTTAAGAGGTTCAGAATTTTTACTTCTCAAACACTCGTAAACTACACCGGCAATGCAAATAAGAACACAAATAAGACCATTTCTGACTGTCCAAAGCTTATACAATTGAGCATCCCTTGGAGAAGGCACAAAAGAAGCACAAATAAGCAAGACAACATTTGCAATCATAAGGAAAGTTGGCACGTAATCTTCGACTGTAGTCTCAACGGTAGCATGAATAGGTTGTTTTTCTTTTCTGAAAAGAAACAAAACAATTAATGCCGATACTAACGCACCAAGCTCAGTGGCAAAAAACATTCCGGGCTTTCCGTTCATCACAAAAAAGTCCAAAAAGTCCATCTTTGCAGCACCTCCCAATAAAATGGAAGTTGTATCTCCTACCAGTGTTGCTGCGCCTTGAAGATTAGAAGAGACTGCAATACAAATGATGACCGGAACAGGCGAGATACCAAGTTTTTTGCATATGGCAAGCCCAATTGGAGCTACCATTAGAACAGTTGCAACATTGTCTACAAATGCCGATACAACTCCTGCAAACAACGTGAGTATAGTAACGGCCCACATAGTATTGGGAACCTTACTTATAATTTGCTCAGACATACGTTGCGGCATTTTACTTTCAATGAATAAAGTAACAGTGCCCATTGTTCCTGCTATCATTAAGAGAACATTAAAATCAATAGCGTTAAAGGCCTCTTTTATGCCCATATTCCAAAAGCCTAAAAGCCCCAAACCCAAGAATATTAAAGCAGAGCCACATGCAACAAATGGTCTTTCTTTTTGAAAGACCATCATTAAAATATAAGTTGATATAAAAATCACTAAAGCCAAAAATGTTGGAAAAGACATTTTTCAAATCCCCTGAAACTTCCTAAATATAGTTAAAGCCCTAAAACAATACAACTCAAATAGGATAAAAAAGGCCTTTTACTCAAATGTTTATACCAAGGCTTCCTTAAAAATGAATCATGTGGTTGCCCCCGGCAATTGAGCTGTAATCCAAAGTCCTAAGAGACAAGAACTTAATCATGCCTTCCGGAGTTAAGTCATATTCATCATACAACGAAAAACCGTCTTTGAATAACGAGCCGTCAGGATAATGGCCGGTTGCACTTGCAGACACCGGCAAGCTCTTTCCTATTGCATAAGCAAGTTGCACGGTACAATCCTCAAGGTCATACTTTTTGACAAAATCAACGGCAATACGACGAGCCATGTAAGAAGCACTGCGGTCTACTTTTGTTGGGTCTTTTCCACTGAATGCACCACCTCCAACCGGAGCATAACCGCCATATTGGTCACATACAATCTTGCGCCCTGTAAGTCCGCAGTCTGCATCAGGCCCGCCCAAAGTCCAAATTCCTGCCGGATTTATCAAAACTCGGCCATCCAAGGCCCCGGGAATGCTCTCCAAAATGCCCATCACATACGTTTTGACATCTTCCAAGGACAGTCCTTCCTTATGGCAAACCGATACCAAAACTGTATCTACGTCTTTTTTGTATCCCAAAGTATCTAAATTTGTCGTTACCTGCGTTTTGGCATCGCCTTTGAAAATAGAATTTGGATTTACAAGAATATCGGTCTCTATTGCGTTAATAATACTTATTGCAAGCTCTTGTCCGTATGGCAAGTTGTATTTGCCCCCCCTGCAAGCATAGCCAAACATCATGCCCTGGTCGCCGGCTCCAAGATTTTCGCACCTTGTGACAGCATTCCCTATTTGTGTGGATTGCGGGGTAATCAGGTCGATGATTTTGTCCACTGCATAGCCAAGGCGCCGGCCTACTTCATGAACGATTTCTTCATGGTGCGCTTCGCCGTGGTCAAGCGTAGAAGTTATCTCCCCTCCAAGCACGACGGTGTGCCCTTTTGCCATACATTCGCAAGCGACATGTGCATTTGGGTCTCGCCTGAGGTAATAAGTTAGAATTGCATCTGATATTTGATCTGCAAACTTGTCCGGATGGTATTTACTCACCATCTCTGTAGAAAACAATGCCATGTTTTCCCTCCTTTAGCTATTTCTTAGACGGAGCAAGTAGAGCTTAAATCCCGTCAAAAAATAAATTGTATAGAGCTTTTTGCTTTATGGAAAAAGTGCTCTATAAGAAAGAACTTCCGTAGCGGTCTGTCTTTCCAGAAAAGGAATGTATCCAATCTTAAAGAATGTTTCAAGAGTTTTTGAAAAGATTGCAATTGAATTGATTTATGTTGGTTTGAATTAGTTTGTCTTGGTTTGGACATCTTGTACTTAAGACGCTTTTGCCAAGGCCTGTTGTCTTGTATTTTTTGCACCGGGAAATGAGCCACAAGTAACCTTTTTGTCAAAAATTTGGCTAGCCTATTGCCTAACTCGTTCAAAAATGTTATAAGACGTACTGTCTTGCAGCAGTAGCGTAGTGGTTACGCACCACCTTGCCAAGGTGGCCTACGCGAGTT
>CAVGEF010000108.1:0-12201 GCA_963628205.1 Bacteroidaceae bacterium | reverse complement strand
GACTAGGAAGCCCTCATGCTTCCAAAAATTAAAGTTTGTAACCAACAGCCAAGAGGCAATCGTTACAAACCATCTTCTTAACCTTCTCTTCTCTAATATCTCTGTAAAAATCTGTTGCAGCGCTCGCTCATTTGGAGCGCGCTTGTGTAACATACTCGATTAGCAACAAAAGTGTCAACACTTTTTTTAGAAATTTTCAAACAAAATATACAGAGCTTGTCATTACATTGGCATTTATGCGTTTTGGATTGCTTTTGCAAGCAAAAGAGGGTCATTGCCAATAAGGCCAAAAATCCTCATTCCGTCTTTGCCTTTATTCAAATCAACAAGTCTCTTGGCATCCTCTTCTGTATTTACTGTCCAAGTAATGATAGGAAGATTGTATGAATTGTCTAAATATTCAGCATCGACCTGTATATACTTTGGTTTAAGGAATGAGCTGCGGCTTACAAGGTGGCCGGCTCCGTCCCAAAGAGCTTTTGGAACATCGTTTGCGTGGGAGAAAATATCGGCTCTGGGGATACTGTGTTTACAGACAGAGCCAAAACGGCGCAGAGCAAATGGATTAAAAGAAGATACTACAACACTGTCTTCAACCTTACAGCGTTTAATTACTTCAAAAGTCTTTTTGCATAACTGCGGATTTACTTTCCAAGCTTTAACCTTAAGCTCTATATCATATATAAAGCGGTCCTTATAAGTAGAAAGAAGCTCCTCAAGCAGCGGTATACGGCATGTATTAAACTTGGGGTCTTTGAACGAGCCAACATCTATTTTCTTAAGCTCATCCCATGTATAATCCTCAATTTCACCATCAAGGCCAGCTGTTCTTTTCAGAGAAAAATCATGTGCAACAACAACTTCGCCTGTCTTGCAAAGATGAACATCAAGCTCAACACCATCCACACAGTCGTGCTTTGCACTGTTTTCAAAAGAAAGCATTGTGTTCTCAGGAAAGAGCTCACTATATCCTCTGTGTC
Source organism: Bacteroidaceae bacterium (assembly GCA_963628205.1). Lineage (GTDB taxonomy): Bacteria > Spirochaetota > Spirochaetia > Sphaerochaetales > Sphaerochaetaceae > UBA9732. The sequence goes on along the minus strand of CAVGEF010000108.1, from coordinate 11,221 downwards.
CAAACACCAACACCTTGTTCTCTCGTTTACATTTTTCAAAAATACCGTCCATGGCATCCTCCCCGGGCTTAATTTGCCAATCAATAATTTACTCCAATCTGTGGCAAAGCGCAATGAAAACATACAAATCTAAGCGTTTTCATACAAAGGCACATCGTGCTATTCTCAAATTATGAAACTTAATGACGAAACCATGCAATATATATTAGCTTTGCAAGAGATGGCATCTTTTCAAAACATGACATCTCTGCAATATTCATCAATGAATGCAAAACTCGCTTCTCTTACCTCATGGCTTGAGGATACGAAAACCGCTGTCAACAATACGTTTGAAAACACAATTGGCATTGCATGTCTTATTTTCAACGCAAACCCATGCACTTTAGGCCATAGATACTTAATAGAATTAGCATCCAAAAGAAACAAAGGTGTTGTTGTTTTTGTGATACAAGGCAAAACTTCTTCCGGAAGTAAAGGCAACCATGAAAATACCGGAATTGAAATTCCTTTTGAACTACGTCTTGGAGATGTACAAGAATGCGCAAAAGCTTTTCATAACGTGTTAGTACTGCCCGGTGGTCCGTATATTATAAGTAGAGATGATTTTCCATCCCAATGGAGCACTGAGAAATGGAGTACTGAGAAAAAAGGAAGGTCTCATTCTTATGCAATACTTAATGCAAAACTATTATGCCAAGTGATTTTGCCTGAACTTGGAATAAAAACATTTTATGTTGGAGATGAGCCTCGAGATGAAATGGAAGAAATGCACCTCAATGAGATTAGATTACAATGCAAAAACAACAACATAAACTTGAAAGTGGCAGAAAGAAAGCGTATTAGAGACAAATATATTTCTTCTTCAATGGTGCGGGAATTTATAGCTTGCAACGATTGGAAGGCAATCAAAGAAACAGTCCCGCCACACGTATATGAAAGGCTTTCTCAAGAAAGGCACTTGCAATAAAGACTTTTGCAATAATGACTTTTACAAAGCAAACAACCACGTGGGAAACTTAAGAAACTTAAGAAACTTAAGAAACTTAAGCAAAAAGATAGAAAAGAAAGAAGAAAATCATTTAGCAAAAAACCTAACGTGTCATATCTTTGAGGACACCGCTTTTGATAATTGCTTTGACATATATAATATAAGACATGACAGAAGCGAACGCGGCCAAAGCAAAAAGAACTGTCATAGCAAGGCTAAACGTTGCCAAAGAAGAAGCATCTAATGCAAGAATAGTACACACTCTAAGAGCAATACCAAGGACACTGCACAGCGCATAAAGACAAGTCTTGGCTTTTCCAAAAATATTTGCAGCCATTGCTTTTCCCTTACCCATCATGAGCATACGGGTAAACGATTGAGAAAACTCACGCCACAAGATAAGAATGAAAGCCCACACAGGCATGATTTTGCAAGCCAAAAAACAAGTAAAGAATGTGAGATGACTTATGACATCGGCAAAAGGGTCCATAACTTTTCCCAAGTCCGATACTAAATTTCTCTTACGTGCAATTTGTCCATCCAGCAAGTCGGTAAGTTCCATAATGCCATACATGAGAACAAGGACCACACTGTACACAACAGGCGAGAAAGAAGGAAATACATCAGGAACAAAGAAAAACAAAAAGAAAAAAGGAGCTATCACCAGTCTTGTTGCCGTAAGTTTATTTGGAAGATTCATAACACACCTCTGTTGTTTAACTAAAAAGAGCTTTGTATTTATTTCTTAAATACTTGTCAAAATAAGAAGCATCAAGCTCTTTACCTGTTTCACGTACTATAAGTTCATTTGCAGGATACACAGCGCCATATTTATAATACCTTTCTGTAAGATAATTTTTTATTTCAGTAAGATTTCCGCATCTCATAGCAGCCTTTACATCAATGTCTTTTTCCATAAAATGCCACACATGTGCATTTATAAGATTGCCCAAAGCATATGCGGGGAAATAACCAAACATTCCACCAGGCCAATGAACATCTTGCAGAACTCCGCTTTGAAGGCTGTCTGGTCTTTTTCCCAAGAGTGCAAAAGACATATCATCCCAAGCCTGCGGAAGGTCTTTAACTTTTAGACTACCGTCAAAGAGTTCTCTTTCAAGCCTGAATCTAAGAATTACATGAAGGCCATAGGTAACTTCGTCAGCATTGCACCTTATGTCATCAACTTTGATGTTATTTACAGCTCTAAGGAAAGTTTCAAATTTAACGCCTTTTGTTTGAGACGGGAAAAAATCACAAAAGATTGGGAAGTAATGCTCCCAAAACTGAGGGCTGCGGGCAACCAAATTTTCCCATAACCTGCTTTGGCTCTCGTGGAAAGCCATATTAACACCCTGCCCAAGGATTGTCCCTTTTATCCATCCGCTGTTTGCGCCCATCTCGTATAGAGCATGGCCGGCTTCATGAACTATGGTAAGAAGCTGAGACGTTACATTTGGGTCTTCATATCTTGTAGTTATTCTAATGTCATCACTGCCAACAGTAGAAGTAAAAGGATGTGCAACTTCACCAATAGAGCCTCTTTCAAAATCAAAACCCATATCTTCAAGCACTTTTTTTGAAAAAGCTTTTTGTTTTTCTACGTCATAAGTCTCATAAAGAAATGCACTTTCTTTTTCCAATTGTTTTTCATTGGAACCGGAAGAAGAACTTTTAACCTCTTTTATGACATCTTTTATTGTTACTTCCATGCCATTAAAGAGTGCCTCTATTTGAGAAGCATTAAATCCCATGTCATATTTATCTAACAGTGTGTCGTATAGACTTCTTCCTTTAGATGTAAGGATTGCCTCTTCTTTGACTAAATCTACAAGACGTTCAAGATATGGCTCAAAAGCCTTAAAATCACCCGTTTTTCTAGCTTCAAACCATTGGTTTTGGCAACTGTTTGACACTTGGCTTAAATCTTCAACAAGCTTTTGAGGAAGAGCAGAGGCCCTTTCATATTCTTTTTTTCGCACACGGACAAGAGCTTTTTGTTCATCTGTAGCACCGTCAACAGAGCTGTCAAGAGAAGATAATTCTTCCAAAAGCTCTTTCATCGTCTGTCCTGATGCAATGTCATGGTCTAAAGACGAGAGGAATGCCAGTTGTTTGGCTCTTTCCTCTCCTCCTTTTTTACTCATAACAGTTTCAAAGTCATATCCCAAAACAGCACTTATGTGACCTATGAGCATAGCTTGTCTATCCAGTGTCTCTAAAGCCTCAAATGCCTTACGTTCTTGTTGTGTCATAAAATTTTAGCCTCAAATTTGAAAAATCATTCTTTTAGGAGATTATTGCAAAAATCTCTAGAGTTGAGCTTTATCTGCAACCATCTTGTTGATTTCTTCAATGAAAGCCTGAACTTTAAGTCCGTTAACCTGTTTTCCTCCTCGATAACGTACAGAAACAAGATTTCCGGCCTCTTCTTTCTCTCCAACAATCACTGTGTATGGAATCTTCATGTTAGCTGCAAGTCTTATCTTGTTGTTCATTCTTTCATCAGAAAGATCGCTTGTTGCTCTAAGGCCTGCGGTTTTGAATGTACTTTCAAGCTTCTTGGCATAAGAGAAGAATTTTTCACCAACCGGGACAATTCTAATTTGCTCAGGTGCAAGCCATGGAGGGAATGCTCCTGCATAATGCTCCAAAAGAACTCCAAAGAAACGCTCAATAGAACCAAGAAGTGCTCTGTGAATCATATAAGGGCGTTTTTCTGTGCCGTCTTTATCAACAAAAGTGAGTTTGAAGCGTTCCGGCAAATTGAAGTCAAACTGAACTGTAGAAAGTTGCCACTCTCTTCCAATTGCATCTTTTATCTTCAAGTCAATCTTTGGGCCATAGAAAGCTCCGCCACCTTCGTCAATATCATAAGCTAAGCCTTCTTTTTCAACAGCTTTCTTAAGAGCAGCAGTTGCAGCTTCCCATTTTTCAACTTCACCGACTGATTTCTCCGGTTTAGTGGAAATGTAAGCGTGAATATCTTGGAATCCAAACGAATGAAGCATGTACAACGAGAAGCGAAGAACTTCCATTATTTCGTCATCCATTTGATCCGGTGTTACAAAGAGGTGTGCATCATCTTGTGTAAATCCTCTAACACGCATAAGACCATGCAAAGCTCCTGCTTTTTCGTATCTGTAGACTGTTCCAAGCTCTGCCCAACGGCACGGGAGATCCCTGTAACTCTTCTTGCTGTTTTGATAAATCATAATGTGGAACGGGCAGTTCATTGGCTTTACATAATAATCGGCCTTATCCATTTCCATTGGCGGATACATGCTGTCTTTGTAAAATCCAAGATGGCCGGAAGTTTCCCACAGCCAGCTCTTGCCTACATGTGGAGTGTAAACCATTTCATAGCCGTTTTTGTAATGCTCTTCGCGCCAGAAATTTTCAATGAGCTGTCTTACACGTGCCCCTCTTGGATGCCAGTAAACAAGTCCAGGGCCAGCTTCTTCATGCAAACTGAACAAGTCAAGCTCTTTTCCAAGCCTTCTGTGGTCGCGTTTTTCAACATCTTCCAAATATTGCAAGTAAGCTCTCAAATCTTTTGGACTTAAGAAAGCTGTGCCGTAAATTCTGGTAAGCATTTGGTTGTGCTCATCGCCTCTCCAATATGCACCTGCAATACTGAGGAGCTTGAAAGAATCGGCCCTGAGTTCTTTTGTGGAAGCCACATGAGGACCACGGCAAAGGTCTGTAAAATTACCTTGATTATAAATTGTAACTGTTTCGCCTTCCGGAATTGCATCCAAAAGCTCAAGCTTAAACTTTTGATTCTTGAACATCTCGGCAGCCTGTGCGCGTGTGACTTCAATGCGTTTGAACTCTTTGCCTTGAGAAATGATGTTTTTCATATTCTCTGTTATTGTGTCCAAATCTTCCGGAACCAGATTTCTTGGAAGTTCGAAATCGTAGTAGAAACCATTTTCAATGGAAGGCCCTATTGCAATTTGAGCACTAGGGAACATCTCAAGAACAGCCTCAGCCATGACGTGAGCCATTGAGTGCCTAATCATTTTCAGTTTTTCATCCTGAGAGACCTTTTCCGACATATATCACTCCTCTTCCAATGCTTATCTTCAAATGCTTGTTTTGCGCTTGTTGTTTGCACTTGCGTTTTGACAGCTTTCTAAGCCTTTGGAACCTTTTTTCAAACTTTTTTCAAACATCGTGAATTGTAAACCCATTGGCATAAGTTTTTCAATAACTGTTAAATAGTTCTGTTAAATAGTCTGTTAGTCTGTTAAATAGTTCTCACTTCAAAGTCGAACAAAGTCTCTTTTCAAAGCTCTTGAACTCTTTTTTCAACTTCATCAATAACCCACATTGGCGTAGACGCCCCGGAAAGAATAGCTACTGTATCAAAACAGGCAATCTTTTCAAGCGAGACATCGTCCAAAGATTTTGCATTTTCTACTAAGAATACAGGCTTTCCTTTCTTTTGGACTTCACTTGCAAGGTTCTTTGTATTTGCACTTTCAACACATCCAACGACAATGGCACAATCGCATTTTGAAGCAGTTGCAATTGCATCTTCTATCCTTTTATGACATGCAGGGCAAAGACTGTTGCCAAGACTAATGTCCTTAAAATGCGCTCTTAAAATTGCCATCACTTGTTCATATAAATCTTGTGGAAATGTAGTTTGTGTTACAATGAATATTGAAGTGTTGGGGTTTTCATTTTCAGAAAAGTTTTCAGCTTCTTCCATAGTGCTCAAAAGACTGATTTCAAGGCTCTTTCCGTTTTCATCTTCAAGGCCTGAAAGGGCCGTGGTCTCAGCATGGTTTTTAAGACCCAAGACAACAAGTTTCCTTCTTGTTTTGGATGCTTGTCTAAGTGCATTGATACCTTTTAAGACAATAGGACAAGTAGAATCCACAAGAGAAAACCCGCTGTCATTAAAGTCCTTTCTCAGTTTGTCTGTAATTCCATGAGCTCTGATTAAAGCAAGCCCTTTGGCATGAGCATCTTGTGGTTCTTTTATAACAATGAGGCCTTTTTTTCTAAAGTCGTCTACTACATCTTTGTTATGAATGAGAGCTCCAATACTATAGCAAGGCAAGTTTTTTTCTTTTGCTTCATTCAAACACTTCATAGCTGTATTTACAGTGTTGGAAACTCCAAAGCAAAATCCAATTATTGAACCTCTTATCACTTTCATAAAGATTTCCTCTGAGCAAGGTTTATCACTTTTTATAAAAAATGCTCCTTAGATTGGAAAAACCTCTCAAAAAGGAGCATAAACGGGGTTTTAGCAAAAACCTCCGACCATTAATCTATAAAGGTTGTTTTTTATTTTGCAGACTCAGAAGTCTCGTCAGCAGGAGCTGCTTCACCTAAAGCTTCCTCTACTGGAGCACTCTCTTTTGCTTCATCAACCGGTTTCTCAACATTTTCAACAGGTTTTTCAATCTTTTCGACCTTGTCAGCCTTGTCCTTCTTTGAAGAACTTGCAGGAGCCGGCTTAGCATCAAGAATTTGTGCAATTGCGTTCTTTGTAAACTCTATTCTTGTATTGTCATCAACTTTAATTACAACAGTGCTTTCTTTAACTACAGCAACGGTTCCTCTGATACCGCCAATTGTAACGACTTTATCGCCTTTTTTCATGGCAGCAAGCATGTCTTTTGCTTCTTTGTCTCTCTTCTTTTGTGGTCTAATAATCAAGAAGTAGAAAATAAGGATGATAGCACCAAATGTCACAAACGTTGTGAGCATAGAACCTTGTGTACCGGAACTGCCGGCTGTTGTTGCTGTTGAACCCATAGCCATTATAAGTGAATACATAAACTGTCCTCTCTTTGAAGAGGTTCTCAAACCCCTTAAAATCTTTATTGACGTTAAAATTAAAGATACACGTATGCAAGATAATTGTCAAAGCCTTTCGTGCAAGCCGTTTCAAGAGCCGTTTCAAGCTTTCGCACCAAGCTTACGCGCAAGCTTGCCAAATACGATTGACATACAACAGAAACGGCAATGCACATTTGGCTCGCTTACTCCAGCTCAAAAGATCCTGTGTATAAGTCATGATATACACCGTTTTGAGCTATAAGGTCGTCATGGCTTCCTCTTTCAATTATGCATCCATGGTCAAGAACCATAATTACATTGGAGTTTTTGACAGTAGAGAGCCTGTGAGCAATTACAAATACCGTTCGCCCCTCCATTAGCCTGTCCATACCATCTTGAACAAGAGCCTCAGTACGGGTATCAATTGAAGATGTAGCTTCGTCCAAAATCATCACAGGAGGGTTTGAAACAGCTGCTCTTGCAATAGACAAAAGTTGTCTTTGCCCTTGAGACAGACCACCTCCATCTCCCTTAAGAACAGTATCATAGCCGTTTGGAAGCATCATTATGAAATTATGAGCATTGGAAAGCTTTGCAGCATCTATACACTGCCGGTCTGTGGCATTAGGGTTGCCATAACGAATGTTTTCCATAACAGTGCCGGTAAAAAGATTTACATCCTGTAATACCATGCCCAGAGAACGGCGTAAATCGGCCTTTTTGATTTTGTTGATATTAATGCCGTCGTATCTAATCTTGCCATCTGCAATATCGTAAAAACGGTTAATAAGATTTGTGATTGTGGTTTTCCCTGCTCCGGTTGCACCAACAAAAGCAATCTTTTGACCGGGTTTAGCATAAAGAGTTATGTCATGCAGTACTTCTTTGCCCGGAACATACGAAAAATCAACATGGTCAAAAACAATATTTCCCTCAAGTTTGGTATAAGTCAAAGTTCCATCGCCATGCGGATGTTTCCACGCCCAAAGACCTGTCTGCTCTCTTGTTTCTTCCAAAGAGCCGTCCTCGTTTTGTTGCACATTGACAAGCGTAACATAACCGTTGTCCACTTCAGGTTTTTCATCCATGAATGCAAAAATCCTCGACGCACCGGCCAAAGCTACGACAATGGAGTTAAATTGGTTAGACATTTGGGAAATTGGATTTATGAAACTTCTTGAAAGCGTTAAAAACGATGCAATTGTTCCAAGAGAGAGCGTGTTTATACCGGTAAGGCCAAGGTTTGGAGTATGAGAAATAGCCATATAACCGCCTACGACAGCAATGACAACATAAGTAAGATATCCTACGGAGTTCATCATTGGCATAATTGAGTTAGCCATACCGTTTGTGCGAAGCGCATTGTAAGCCCAATCTCTATTACGCTTTTCAAGCCCGCTGTAATTTTCTTCTTCATGACAAAAAACTTTTACCACTTTTTGCCCGTTGACCATCTCTTCAACATAGCCGTTGAGCTTTGCCAAAAGCGCCTGTTGGGAGGCCGAATATTTGCCAATCTTGGAAACAAACACTTTGATAAACTTCATGACAACAAACACTACAAAGCAAACCAACAGCGTAAGCCACACGCTCTCATACAGCATGCAAAAGAATACAGCAACAAGCGTAAAGACCGATGACACAAGATGTGCCAATGCTTGGGCTATCATTTGCCTGAGCGTGTCAGAGTCGTTGGTATATAGGCTCATAATCTCGCCATGGGTATGAGTATCAAAGAAGCTTATAGGAAGACTTTGCATCTTTATGAACATTTCATCTCTTATACTCTTTAGAGTTCCCTGAGCCACTGTTACCATGCTGCGTGTGTAGATAAAAGTAGTAAGAACACCAAGAGCATAAATGCCCGCAATTAAGCACAACTCTTTCAAAAGTTGGGTAAACACCGGGTTTGAGGACATCAAAAGAGGTGTAATGTACGAGTCAATGAGAGCTTGCAAAAACATTGCAGAAGCAGCCCCGGCAATAGAGCTCACTATAATGCAAATCAAAACAACAATGAGTGTTCCCTTATAAGGTTTCATGTATGAGAACAACCTCTTCATTGTCTTAAAGTCCATTTTTGGAGCAGTCATGGGGCGCCCTTGTGAAGATTCGTTCTTAGATTGAAAAGATTGAGAAGCAGGCCCGGACTGTTTGTTGTTTATTTGTGTATTTGAGTTGTTTGATTGTGAATTCATTTGTATTTTCTTCATTTTACATCCTCTGAAATAGTACTGCCTTTCATTTGAGACTCATACACTTCTTTGTAAATCTCACAAGAAGAAAGAAGCTCCTCATGCGTGCCAATAGCATCAACATGTCCGTCATCCAGAACAATTATCCTATTTGCGTTTTGCACCGAGCTTATACGCTGTGCAATTACAATTTTGGTTGTCTGTGGTAAATATTGTGCCAAAGCATGCTGAATTAGGGCATCGGTATGAGTGTCAACAGCACTTGTTGAATCATCCAAAATAAGAATCTTGGGCTTGGCAAGAAGAGCTCTTGCAATACAAAGCCTTTGCTTTTGACCTCCAGAGACATTCACTCCGCCTTGCTCAATATAAGTATCATACCCCTCAGGTCTTGCCATAATGAATTCATGAGCACATGAAAGTTTACACGCTTGAATTATCTCATCGTCAGTAGCATTTTCATTTCCCCAACGCAAATTTTCTTTAATTGTACCGGAAAAAAGCTCATTCTTTTGCAAAACCATAGCAACAGAGCCTCGCAAGACTTCAAGATCATAGTTCTTAACATCTACGCCACCGACAAAAAGGCTGCCGTTTGTAACATCGTAAAGGCGGGGGATAAGCTGAACCAATGATGTTTTTGATGAACCTGTTGCACCAATGATGCCAATAACTTCACCGCTTTTTATATGAACATCTATGTTAGACAAAACTTTTTTATCGGCCTTGGAAGCATACACAAAATCAACGTTGTTAAAATCTATACTGCCGTCTTTGACTTCCATGACAGGATTGGAAGGATTGGAGATATCGGTTTTTTCTTCCAGTATTTCTGCAATTCTACGTGCCGATGCCTGCGAGATAATAATCATTGCAAAAACCATGGAAAGCATCATAAGGCTCATGAGTATTTGCATTGCATACGTAAAGAGAGCCGTCAAACTTCCAGTAGTTAAGCCAAGACTTGCATTATTACCGCTTGCAACAATGGCTTTTGCACCAAACCATGAAATCAAAATCATACAAGAGTACATACAAAGTTGCATGATGGGACTGTTGAGAGATATAAGACGTTCTGCTTTTGAAAAATTTTCTCTAATCTCTTCACTTACACCTTCAAACTTGTCTATTTCGTGCTTTTCCTGATTAAAAGACTTTACAACTCTTATACCCCGGACATTTTCCTGCACAATATTGTTAAGTTTGTCGTATGTTCTGAAAACTTTTCTGAACATAGGATGTACTTTTCTTGAAATAAACGTAAGCGGAATACCCAGTACCGGAATTGCAAGCAAGAACAAGACAGAAATATCGGGACTTATTCTAAAAGATGCAATCATTGCAAAAATCATCATTGCAGGCGATCTCACGGCAATTCTAAGCATCATTTGATACGCATTTTGCATATTCGTTACGTCCGTAGTAAGTCTTGTGACAATTGATGATGTTGAGAATTTATCTATATTGGAAAAACTGAAAGTTTGTACATTCTTGTACATGTCTTCTCTTAAATTGGCCGCAAAACCAACGGCAGCCCTTGCTCCAATACGCGCAGAAAGAACACCAGTTGTCATAGCCAAAAGCGCAAGGGCGAGCAGACCTAACCCATATTTCCACACATCAACCATATTTCCGCTTTGTATACCCTTATCCAAAAGCATAGACATACAAATTGGGATAACAATTTCAAATACAACTTCAGTCATTGAACACAAAACAGTCAAGACCGATGCCTTCTTATTCTCTCTTATGCTTTTTCCAAGCGTTTTTATTGTAGATGGACTCTTTTCGTTATTTTTCATCACTTAAAGCTCCTTCTTCCTCAAGTTCTTCTCCAAGATTTTTAATTATTTGACACAAAGATGTTTTTAAGCTTTCAACTTGCTCTTGGGAAAGCCCTGTAAGGATTTTTTCTTCCCTGTTTTCTATAAACTTTCCCATGCTTTGTAGCGTTTCATTTGCTTTTTGAGTGAGTCTTATATTGCGGTTTCTTTTGTCGTTGTCTGCAACAGTGCAAGTAACAAAATCTTTTTCTTTAAGTCTTGCAATAATACCAACAACAGTAGGATGAGAAACTCTCAAAGACTCTTCTATCTCTTTTTGAGTGGCAGTTCCCCCTCTGTGACACAAAAACCCAAGAACCCTGCTTTGTGTAAATGTAAGCTCCTTTTGAGCCAAGTCAGAATCGGCCCGGGCTTTTAGCTTGTCATTGACAATACGTATCAAAAAACCAATA
>CAVGEF010000107.1:0-5724 GCA_963628205.1 Bacteroidaceae bacterium | reverse complement strand
TTGCATCACTGTTTCCGCCGGCATCCCAATTTGACAAGTCTTCCAAAACGCTGACAAAATAATCGCTTACTTCTAAATCAATATGGTCTTTGCCGTTCATTCTGTTTGTATTTGGGAATGTTATTTGATTCGTAACTTGGCAAGATGAAAGAAAAAAGGCCATCAATATTGTAAAAACAACGATGAACCTATGCATTCTTGATTTATTATATCCAAAAGGTTTTTTCGTCATGTAAAATACTATAATCTCAGCAAAGTCATTTGGCAATAATGGATGGAGACATAATGGATGGAGACAGACTTTCAAGTCTTGGGCTGGTTTTATAATCCTGCTCCGGGCGGTGAAGAAAAAAGTTTTTGTATTGTTGACAATATTTCTTCTCCTCTTTATATATAAGGAACTGCGTTTGTGCGGGTCTTGCATTGTATGACTTTCATGGCATTATGCGCTAACCGCTTTTACGTAGTATTTGATATTTGTATTTAATTTAGATTGTGTCATAAGAGTTTGGAAAACACGCCGGTAGTGTAAAAGTCTTGTAAGTGACATGTGTAAAGCAAGGAGCCTGTCAATGGGTGAGAAAAAACTAATCATAGTTGAGTCTCCAACTAAAGCAAAAACGATAAGAAATTTTTTAGGTGAAGATTGTACAGTTGTTGCAAGTAACGGGCACGTACGAACCCTTCCAAAAAATGATTTGTGCATAGATGTCAAAAACGGCTATAAACCAAAGTACATTATTGATGAAAGCAAAGAAAAAATAATTTCTCAAATCAAGAACGAACTTAAGGATGCCAAAGAGCTTATTTTGGCAACTGATGAAGATAGAGAGGGAGAGAGTATAAGCTGGCACTTGGTTGAAGTTCTAAAGCCTTCTATTCATCCAAGGAGAATGGTTTTCCATGAAATTACAAAGAAAGCAATACTTGAAGCGTTCAAAAACGGCAGAAAGATTGATATGGACTTGGTTCATGCTCAAGAGGCGCGCAGAATTCTTGACAGGCTTTACGGTTATACTATTTCTCCGGTTCTATGGAAGAAACTTTCAAACAAAAGTTTAAGCGCCGGACGTGTGCAGTCTCCGGGTCTTAGGCTTATTGTTGACCGTGAAAAAACAAGACTTTCATTTAAGAAAGCTGAATATTGGGATGTCAAAGCTTCATTTTGCGAAGGTTTTGATTCAACAATAGAGCGTCTTAATGGTCAAAAAATTGCAGACGGTAAGGATTTTGACAGCGAAAGCGGTAAATATTGCGGATCTTCAAACACGATTTTGCTTACAAAAGAAGAAGCTCAAGCGCTGGTAGATAAGCTTGACAGAAGCTCTTTCAGAGTAATGGAAATAAAAGAAAAACAGGTTTCTCAAAAGCCATATCCTCCATTTATTACAAGTACATTGCAACAGGAAGGAAACAGAAAACTTCACTTGTCTGCAAAAGATACAATGAAAATTGCTCAAAGCCTTTATGAAAACGGTTTTATTACTTACATGAGAACAGACAGCCCCACATTAAGCCAAGAAGGCCTTAATGCAGCAAGAGACGCTGTAAGAAGTCTATACGGTGACGGTTTTTTACCGGAACAGCCAAAGCAATACTCTGCAAAAAGTTCAAATGCACAGGAAGCACATGAAGCAATAAGACCGTCCGGCGATCATTTCAGAACTCCTGATGCAACAGGACTTTCCGGTAAAGAGCTTGATTTGTATACTCTTATTTGGAAAAGAACTCTTGCATCTCAAATGAATAATGCTCTCAAACAAAATACCAATGTGCAAATTGAGGCTACTTGTGATGACGGGCGCAATGCCGTTTTTACAGCAACAGGAGTAAGGATTGAGTATCCCGGATTTTTGAGAGTTTATGTAGAAGGTTCAGATGACCCAAGTGCTGCCTTAGAGGACAAAGAGTCTCCGCTTCCAAAACTTTCAACTGGTCAAAAGCTTGATGTACAAAAACTTGAAGAAGTAAAACATGAAACTAAAGAGCCCAATCGTTATACAGAAGCTTCTTTGGTTCAAGCTCTTGAAAAACTTGGAATTGGAAGACCTTCCACTTATGCTTCAATCATAGACAGACTTTTTGAGAAAGATTACATAGTGCGTGAAAATGGAAATTTGGTTCCAACTTTCATTGGTTTTGGTGTTGTGCAACTTTTGGAAGGATATTTCTCTGACCGTATAGATTATGGATTTACCCGTGATATGGAAGATGGCTTAGACCTTATTGCAGAAGGAAAACTTAATGAACTTGAGTTCTTAAAGAATTTCTATGAAGGCGAAAAAGGACTTGAAAAACAAGTTAAAGACAGTTTTCTTTCAATAAAATCCAAGGATGTGAAAAAGATTTATTTGCCACAGCTTTCAGAAGAAAACAGCATTAATCTTGGTCCTTATGGACCTTACGTCAAGGGTACAAATGGCAAGTTCTTTTCTGTTCCAAAGGAGTTGACGCCTGCAACTGTTACAAATGACTTGATTCAAAGATTACGTGAGACCGGAAGTCTAAGTGCTGTCGATAAACCTAACGGACCACAAATTCTTGGAAATACAAAAGACGGGGAGCCTATCCTTTATTGCACCGGTCGTTATGGCGATTATTGGCAAATTGGCAATAAAACTGAGCAAAACGAAGTAAAGCGTTTTAAGGTCCCCAAAAACTATATTGGCAATCTTTCAGTATCTTTAGATACTGTAATTAAATATTTTGAGCTTCCAATTTCTATAGGTGTTTCTGAAACAGGAGCTCCAATTACCGGAGATATTGGTAAATACGGTCCATACATCAAATGCAATGGAGAATTCAGAAGCGTAAAAGATGCTGAGCTCCTTTTTTCTATAACAGAGCAAGAAGCACGAGACCTTTTGAGCGCGCCAAAAGAAACTAAGAAAAATTCTTCTAAAACTTTCTCTCATACGGCACAACCTCTTGTGAATTTTGGTGATTATGAAGGAAAGCCTCTTGGTCTTTATCAGGGCCGTTATGGGTTTTATCTCAAGCACGGTGATGCTAATGTAAGAATTGCAAAAGAGTATCAAAAAGACGAGAAAGCTTGCAAAGAAATGACAAAAGAGACAGCAATCTCGTTCCTTAAATAATTGGCTCAAGATTTTGAGCATTCATGAGTCCTTTTTTGCATGATTGCGCCATGTTTGTATGAGAATTCAATGCTAAAAAACAAAAGACCCTTTGGCATTGTAACTTGATACAATACAAAAGGTCTTTTGTTTGACCCTTGGGCGATTCGAACGCCCGACCCCTTCCTTAGGAGGGAAGTGCTCTATCCAGCTGAGCTAAAGGATCAACGTTGCTAGAATATTCAATAGGCCTGATTTGGTCAAGAAATATGAAAAAGCCACGAAATATGAAACCAATATGAAAAAGCCGGCAATTGAGGTTTTTGCAAAAACCTCAATAGTGTTATAATGAGCCACGAAATGGCACATAAGAAAAAATCAAAAAATTTTTTTACACAAGATATCGGGTCTCAAAAAACACGTCAAAAGCAAGATTTTGCATCAATTTACGAAATGTGGACAAAATCGCATGATGAAGAAAATGCAATTTCCAAGCGCTGTGAAGATGTTTTGAAAGAAGAAAACAAATCTGAACTTTCAATAAATGCCATTAGACAAATGCGTGCTCAAGATGTGTTGGATTTACATAATTTTGTTTTGGAAGAGGCTCTTTTGCGTGTAAAAACCTTTTTGGATGACGCACAGGCCAAAGGCTACAGAAAAGTTCTTGTAATTACAGGCAAAGGAATACACTCTCAAGGAGGTGAGGCTGTTTTGCGACCGGCAATAAAAGCTGTAATAGCTAATCATCCTGCAGTAAGAGAGTATTTTGTTCCCAAGGCCACTGAAGGAGGAAGTGGAGCCTTTGCCGTGATACTAAAGAGCAACCTCTTATGAGTAATTGCTTCACTTATTGCAATAATCCTCTTTACAATTTTGTGCTTCAAACAAGCCTGCTTTGCAACCTAGAATAGGGAATATTCCGCTTGCCCATAGTGTTACAAGTGCATAACGGAGAATTGCTGTAATTGGACAATAAAGGTTAAGGGTTTTAAGTAAAATCTTGCTTAACGGAAGAATTATTACAGCTCCTGCAATTCCTATGACAAAACGCAGTATTTTACGTTTCCAATGGCCCTCTTCTACAGTGTAATTTGCCTTTTTTCTTTCCCATACAAATCCAATTGAGACACCTGATGCCATTGCCACGTTTTTTGCAAAAGTTGTAAATGCTTCTGCATCTATGTCCGTAAATTGCAACAAAAGAGCGAGTATAATCCAAATTAAAGTTGAGACCAATGCAACAAAACTTATGATTTTTTCACTTTGTGCTTTGTCATCAAAAAGATTTGCAATTTTGTTGTACAAAAGCATTGTTGAGCCAATTCCAATTAAAAGTCCGCAGGCAACGTCCATTGGCCAATGCACGCACAAATACAATCTGGAAAGGCCAACCAAACCAATTGTGATTGCACAAAGGATAGATAACCATTTCTTTTTGAACGAAACAGCTACAGAAGAAAGTGTTGCAGCAGCATTTGAAGTGTGCCCGCTTGGAAAAGAGTATCCTGTTGCAGTGCTCTGTCTTACACTGCTAAGACCGTCTATTACTTTCCAAGGTCTGGGAAAGCGTACTATGGCTTTTGTCAAAGACATAACCTGAGAGGCGCTAATCATACACATGCAAGTACAAAAGCCTTTTTTCTTGTTTATATTCCAGTACATGAATGTGATGATGGCTACTGTTATGTATTCTTCGCCAAACATTGTAATAAACTGCACAACAGCATCTAAAACCGGGGTCTGTATGCTTGCAAAGAAAAGAAGTATTTGTTTTTGAATTTCCATGTTATGCTCCTTGGTTTGTTACCTGTTATCTAACATACCTGTTATCTAACATACCTGTTATCTAACACACTTGTTATCTGGAATTTATTTGAAGTATTGAGGGTAAGCTTTTTGATAGCCGGCTGTCTCAATTTCAATTTTAGATATGTGCTTGCGGTCGAGAGCAAGAAAGCCTTCAATGTTGCCGTCTTTGAGCGCTTGCAGCAGGGATGCATGCTGGATTAGAATATTTTTCAAAATGTCGTCAAACAGGTAGCTTACCATTCGAATCCTGTGATAATTGCCACTTGTATTTCTTATTGCATCAAACACTTGCTCGTATCCGGTTACTTCAAACAAAGTCTTATGCATTTGGTCATCCAAAGCCAAAAAACGGGCTGTATCTCTGCATTCAAAAGCCTCATGCTGCTTTGCAATAAGAACTTCCCACTTTTCAACCAGCGTATCAAGAGGGCTCTTTTTAGCGTCATTCTTCTTGTTTTTCTCACTATTTTCTTTATAGGCCGATGCTTCTGTACTGCTTTTTATTACTTCTCCCAATTTTTCTATTGCGCCAAGCTCAAGATACAGGCGCATAAAGCGTTCATCCCGGACTTTTTCCAAATTTATTTGAGATACGAGAGTACCGCTTTGGGGTTTTATCTCGACAAGGCCCTCAGAAGAAAGACGCTTTAAGGCATCTCTTATTGGGGATATGCTTATGTTGTATTGTGCACTTAAAGCAGAAAAGCTCAAAGGTGAGCCCGGTTTAAGAGAAAGATTAAGTATTTTATCGCGAAGATTGTCATATACTTTGTCAGTGAGCATGAAAAGAGTATAACATACAGAAGTAGTCAGGAGCAATGTCATAACCGGACGG
>CAVGEF010000106.1:0-7134 GCA_963628205.1 Bacteroidaceae bacterium | reverse complement strand
GCATGCTACAATATAACGAAGCCAAAAAATTTCGTCAATTACATTTTTGTATTTTTTTCAGAGAGTTTTGCCTCTCTTTTAACTACTTTTTTTAATCTTCTACTTTGAGCTTATTACAATGCCGTTGACAGCAACATAAGGAAGCACCATAGAACCGTCACAAACAACTTCTTTGGAAATTGCTTTCACATTTTTAAGCATCTCTCCCAAATTACCGTTTATCATAGTCTCGCTTACAGCGCCCTTAATTTTGCCGCCCTCTATGTAATAGCTGTTTTTTGCAACTCCTGAAAATTCTCCGTTCGTACCGGGCTCTCCTCCGGAGAAACCGCCAACCAAAAGACCTCTTTCAATAGATTTGACAATATCTTCGTATGCTGTATCTCCGGCCTCTACTACAAGGTCAAAACTGGAATTCTTTGTAACAGGTCTTCCCGTCTTGTTCGCAACATAAAGAGAAAGAAGATGATTTTTAAGTACGCCCTCTTTTATGATATCTACATCTTGCGTTCTGAAACCATCAGAGGTGAAAGACTCTCCCAAAACAATTCTTGGGTCTGAAGATTTCATGGAAATTGTTATGCGGGGATCTGCAACCTGTTGTCCAACCTTATCCAGCCAAAGGCTTGTCCCGTCCAAAACAACAGATGACGATGCATAGTTCTGCACTATGTACGAAACAAATTGAGCAAAACAATCAGGTGTAAACAACACTGTTCCGTCAAACTTGCCGTCAAAAGATGTAAGATTGAGCTGGTTTTGAGCACTCTCCAAATGAACCCTGAAACTTCCAAGATTAATAAATGGTTCATCAAGACATCTGACTGTGACAGCAGCATAATCCAAGCCTGTTGTATGCTCTCCGTCGTTGCCGGAAAATTCCAAAGTTACAGAATAGCTGCCGCCAAGTTTCTCAAAAATGGTTCCATTTGAGTTTGTGTAAACAGAGTGTGCTTTTGTATGTGAAGCAAAAACGTTAAGGATGCGTACTTTTGGATATTGCTCTTTGATATCAGAAAGAAGTTCTTTTACTCTGGAAAAGAATTTGTCTATATCCGGCTCATAGCAACTGCAATTGAATACTTCTTCTTTCTGTTTTGGAGCAATGTCATGAGATGGGTCTTCTACGGCAGACCGGGCAGAAAGAACAGCCTCATCAACTGTTGCCTTCAATGCCTCGTCGCTGAAATCATTAGCTGCTTTTGTGCCCATTTTTCCGTCTTTGTAGACTGTAACTGTAATTCCATTGTTGAAAACAGTTCTAAACAAAGAAAAATCACCTAAATCTGCATTAAACTCTCTCGTTTCTTTTTCAACTAAAGAAAATGCATACTTGTCAACGCTGCTTGCCTTGAGAAGGTCTTCTACATATACTGCTGTTTTTTTAATTTCTTTCATACTGACCTCCTTATCTTCCTCCAATCATAATCTTACACCTGAGCTGAGGACCGCCCATTCCAACCGGCATTGGTTGTTTTTTGCCACAGAAACCACTGGAAGACCAATTAACAGTATCAGAGACCATGTCGACTGTCTTTAACATATCAAAAGCAACTCCTGTAACTGTAGTATCCAAAATTGCTTTGCCAAGTTTGCCGTTCTTAATTTCATAACCCATGTTGACACCAAACATGAATTCACCGGTGAGATCGGCCTGCCCATTTCCTGTTGAAATAAGATAATAACCGTCATCAACAGACGCTATCATGTCTTCCAATTTGTCTTTGCCGGGAAGAACTGCCGTGTTTCTCATTCTTATAAGAGGCTCATCGCTAAAAGCCCATCCTCGTGCGTTTCCATATGGCTCTACACCAAAGAAAGCAGCACTTTCACGACTGTGCATATAGCCTTTTAGAATTCCATTTTCTATGAGAAGTGCATCTTGAGCCTTTGTGCCCTCATCATCCATATACACCGGAAGTGGAGCCTCCTTGCCAAAAGCAGTGTGCGCATAATCAACCATGCTCACAAGATCTGATGCCACTCTTTGATTTAACAGTTTACTTGCCACAGATCCTCCCATGACGAGGTCTGCTTCAACAGTATGGCCCACAGCCTCATGGGCAAGCATTCCTGAAAGATCTCCACCTAAAACTACTGTTTTATAGCCTGCTTGTGCATAAACACCTTCTTTTTTATCCATAAGTGTCTTGTATAGGGCATCAATTCCTTTATACATCCAATCTACTGTTGTAAAGTGGTCCTCAAAACTGCCGAAGCCTCCAAAGGCTTTGAAAAGCTCAATTGGAACTCCGTCTTTTGTAACAGAATCAAGCACTACAAACATGTAGCATCTTGGGTTTGTCATATGTCCGTCATGAGCATCAGATGTATAGATAATCTTGTCTTGAGAATCTTCTGAATATGAAACCATGCGGCTGGTGAGATTCGGATATGTTTTTGCAACATAGTCATCAACTTGCTTGCAGGCATCAATGATTTTCTTTTGCTCAAAATCAAAAATCTCCTTGCCCATAGGAATTACACCATTACCATAAGATTTTGGCATTGGTTTTTCTTTTGGAGCATGAGTGTTCAAAAACAATGCATTCTTTGTAGCTTCTTCCAAAACAGAAGTTGCTGCATCTGATGAATATTCGGCCATTGAAGCAAAACCATAAACACCGTTCTTACAAACACGGGCATTGACACCTCTTGTCTCTGCTCTAAGGTTTCGTACTAAATTGCCTTGCAAAAAAGTTACGGCGCGTTGTCTTGTTTCTTGCCCCCTAAGGATGGTTTGCACCCCCTCAGCAAACAATTCTTTTTTACTTTTAAGAATATCGGTGAGCATTAGCACCTCCTATTGGGCAAATATAATGTTTTATATGTTAGATGTCCATTGAAGAGACATCCTCGAAAGTTGTTCAAGGGTCATAATTTTTGAACACTATTCTATGTTGTTACTATGCAATCTTCATTATAGCCCAAAAGAGCACTGTCAGCTGTCAAGGAAGATAAATTGTATGTTTTTGCTGTAGAAAGAAGTATTCTGTCAAAAGGGTCTTTGTGATGAATTTCAGGAACCCAGGACAGGCTTGAGATATTCAGTATTTCTTGGCTTCCAATCTTTAGAATTTCATAACCTGACATCTTACAGCTGTCCAATACAATTTTTGGCTCCGGAATAACCAGAGGATGCAGTGTGTGCTTTATTTGCAACTGTCAAATTGATGCAAGACTAACATAAACAGTATTTTGCTCATTTTCCACCAGTTTACGTGCTTTTTGAGATAATTTGGCATCATCTGTAAGAGCCCAAAGTATTATGTGAGTATCAAGAAGTCCGTTCATCAAAGGGTTTGACTGAAAACTCCGGAATCATCCATGTGTTTCCTGTTTTAAGAGCGCCATATATTCGCCCCTGAGAACAAAGAAGAGACACTCTGCGTTGAGAAATTCCCCATTTTTTGCACATTCCAATGTTGATAAGTACTTCATAACAAAAGGATATTACGTAAAGAGAATAAAATCAGAATAAAATCTATGAAAATTTCTGCAAGCTGAACTATTAAAACTACAGTTGTGAGACTACTGCAAAACTACTGCATCATTATTACAGAACAGCAATGCACTCAATTTCTACAAGAGCATCTTTTGGAAGCCTGGAAACTTCCACAGCACTGCGAGCAGGGCAAGATTCTTCAAAAAACGTGGCATAAACACTATTCATTGCTGCAAAATTGTTCATATCACTAAGAAAAACTGTAGTCTTAATGACATTGTCCATAGAGGCATGGGCCTCAAGAAGAACAGCTTTACAATTTTCAAGAGCCTGACGCGTTTGTTCCTCAATAGAAGAAGGGAATGTCCCTGTGGCAGGATTTATTGGCAATTGTCCGGATGTAATAATTAAATTTCCACTTTTAATACCTTGTGAATAAGGACCAATAGCAGACGGCGCATTTTTTGTTGATATAACAGTTTTCATAAACCTTACAAACTCCTTTTTTATTCAAATGGCAATTATAAACGTTAAATTATAAATGTCAGATCCCAATACGTTTGCCGTAAGGACTAATAGATGCAACAGGACACACAAGCACACATAAATGGCAACCAACGCAAACTTTAGGATTGAGAACAGGCTTTCCTTTGAACATTGAAATTGCCTCATGGCCACCGTCCCGGCAAGAAATAAAACAACGCCCGCAACTCAAGCACTTTTTATGATTAAATTGGGGAATAAGTTTTGTTTGCCGGTTAAGCTTATCCAAGTCAGTGACATTTGAAATACCAAGACCTTGTAAGCAAGATAAACTTGGTAATGCTTTTTCTCTGAGATACCAGGTAAGACCGTCTGTCAAATCCTCAATAATACGCGCACCATACTGCATGACAGCTGTAGTAATTTGAACATGGTTGGCACCCAGCAGTAAAAACTCGACAGCATCACGCCATGTCTCTATCCCTCCCATTCCACTTAAGGGAACATTGCATAGTCTTGAGTCAGAGGCCATCTCCCAAATAAACCTTAATGCTATTGGCTTGACAGCATTTCCCGAATACCCTCCAAGGCCCGACCTCCCCTGGACCGATGGCTCAGTAGCATAAGTATCAAGGTTCATACCTATGAGACTTTTGACAGTATTGATTGCAGCAATTCCATCTGCTCCGTTTTCAACAGCAGCATGCGCAAAAGGCCTCATGTCTGCAACATTTGGAGTAAGTTTTGCCAAAAGAGGAATTGTAAAACCCCTTCTTGCCGCTTTTGTGCATTGAGAGACAGCCTCAATGCTTTGTCCAATATCGACACCAAGACCATTTTCTTCCATGTTGGGACAAGAAAAATTACACTCAATAATATTAGCTCCTGCTTCTTGTGATAAGAAGGCTAAGCGTTCCCACTCTTTGTCATTTCTTCCCATAATTGAAGCAATGATTACTTTGTCAGGGTAGTCTTTTTTCAAACGCCGAATAACGTCCAAATCCTCATCAAGACTATTGGATGACAGCTGTTCAATATTCTTAAAACCTGCAAAACCATGCCCTGAAGAGATGGCAGAATAACGGGGAGAAGCCTCTTGAGGAATAAAATCGCAAAGAGTTTTGAAGCAGGCACCGGCCCATCCCATATCAAATGCACGAGAGATTTTCTCATATGTACTTGCAACAACGGAAGAAGATAGCAAAAACGGATTTTCCAAATGTACCCCAAGAAAATCACAAGAAAGATCTACAGGAGTCTGTGGAAGTTCTTCCCAAGCTTTGCTGTCCTCACCAAGGGCCGTCAATACTCTCTTTATGTGTATTGGGGCCGCCCTTTGAACACATGATGTTTCGCAAGGGGCACTGCAAGCAGCACAAGAAAAATTTGCGAGTAAGGAGCTTTCTTTAAGCTGTGCATAGGCTCCATAAGTATTTTCAAAACGCAAAGAGCGCAAAATTTTTGCAGGATTAAGACTATAAGGACATGATGCAGAACATGGTGCATTGTCACACAAAAGACAACGTGATACTTCCTCCATGGGAATGCTGGTTTCATATATCATAAAAACTCTTTCAATCCTTTAATTGGTAGAGGTTTTTGCAAAAACCTTGGTAAAGACTATTTTACATTGTAACCCACAATTAGGCAAAAGGCTACAAAAAGGCCCCCCAAAGGGGAGCTTAAGAAACGAAATTAGTATTTTCTCTAGCTGATATAAATAAAAAAGCCTCCGGCAAGCCGGAGACCTTTGTACTGAAGAGATGAGAGTGTCTCATATTCCCGTTCTGTATTCTGATTTAGTCGTTCAGGTTATACCAGAATGCAGGGCGGACATAAATGCTCCCGCTCTCCTCCCACCATTCTCCAATTTTTCCATTGTCCCCAACATAATAAACGTGGGAATTCGATTTTCCAGGTGTACGCAACCACCAAGAACAACGGTTTGCAATTCTTGCAGCATCAGTTGTAAAATACTTTTCATTTTCAGCTTCCTTCTTTGAGAGAAGGAAAACATAGTCGCCAGAGTCTGTCCCTGATATTGTAGTTGTCTCACCACCATCTGAAAAAGTAACTCTCTTCATGTAGTCTGTCGAGAGATTATAAGTCTTGAAGAAACCGTCGGAGGAAGTAGTTTCGTTGAGGTACTTTTGAATACCAGAACCGGCATAAGTGGGAATTTTTGTTTCATCTCTAGTATTGTTAAATTTTTTCTCCGCTAGGACATCTTTGCTTATGAGGAGGGCTGCATTGTTATCTGTATCAACATCGAGTACAAGCCAGGTAACAGTCCCCAAAGTGACAGTGTCTCCAGTTGTAGGTTTCCTCCAAAGAGCAGTGAGCGTTATATCCGTTGTTATAGCAGTACCAAAGTCAAATTTCTCCTCAGAGTCTTCACGAGCCCAATACTTAAAAACATAACCACTCTTAGTAGGAGCTGTAGGTTCAGTTACCTTCTCCCTATTTTTTACCGTTACCGCTACTGGATCAACATCACTTCCTCCATTGGAGTCAAATGTAACAGTATAGACTTTCTTTGAATTATCATCACATGAAACAACAAGCACTAGAGAAAGCAATACCAACATAAAAACAATAAGGGTTTTCTTCATATAATTTATCCTTTACAAGGCAAACAAGCCTTGTAAAAAACTAGCATACCCCCCACCTGTACCTTGTCAATACCATGCTAACTCGTTACATGGTTACATGGTTGGTAACACGTTTTGTGTTTCGATAGGTTTCTATAAACTGACGGAAATTGAGGGGCTTTTAGACTATCTTGCACTTTCAAACGATAGCCTAAAAACAAGTCTTTACGCATAAAAACGTTATTTTGGTGTGTGTTCATACCCTCGACATCAACACGACCGTAGGGAGCTCTAATAACGGGTAAGAACAAGAAGCAAATGAGAGACAGTATTCATCAATACGGCTCGAATGCAGTGACGCAGTTATTGCCTAGTTAGAAGTGCAACTGTCTCAACATGGCTCAAGGCAACAGCATGTACGTCATATGATTTTTGCCACCTTAAAACGATAGCCTAGACAGTGCACACCAATCGTTTATAAAAAATCGAGTAATCGTTTAATAGTGCATAAATAAGGAAAAAAGAGATAGTCTGTCCTATCTCCTCATGTACTGGAATGCTATCACTGATTATGAAAGCGTTATCTCTTAATCTCCACCTCTATGCCTGCCTTGA
>CAVGEF010000105.1:15873-21073 GCA_963628205.1 Bacteroidaceae bacterium | reverse complement strand
AAACTGCTGATACAAACAAATGCAATTGAAAAAAGCTCATACAATATAAATATTAAAAGAGATATATGCAAAAACCTTTTTGAGCTAAACACTTTGGATTTGAATTTATCAGCAATTCAAACAACTTATGGACAAAGTATTGCTCTCTCATGTGCAAAATGCCTTAACGTACTGGCAAAAATCCCAATAGAAAGGCCCAAACTCTTGGCTTTGCTTAGTGCAACAGCTAAAGAGAGTGTAGACGAGCAACTTATAAAAGACCTTTGTGCTTTAGGATTAGTATGCAAAAAAGATAATCTAATATTTTTCAATAATGCTGTTTTGGAAACCACTGTTGAGATGTCAACACTTACTATAGATACAGATTTACAAGTCTCTTATTTTGGAGTACCCAAAGAAAATGATATCTTATTTTTGTTCTCTGACATACAAAAATGCGACAATCTTGTTGTATATGCCATCACAAAGGATAGTTTTTCAAGAGCATTAGACTTTGGACTTACACGTGAAGAAATAGAGAATTATTTGAAGATTCATGAAATCTCTTCTGACAGTTTCATTTTACAAATGCTTAAGCAATGGGAAAATGCACTCTCCAGAGTAAAGTTATATGAAGGCATCATCTTAGAATGCTCACAAGAGATTGCAACACTTATACAGCAAATCCCAGACTTGTATGACAATATTGTTGCACAACTCAGTCCTTGTATTTTCTTAATGAAAAACTCAACTCAAAACCAATGGCGAAAAACACTTGCAAAAGCGTTGGATATGGAAAACTTACCGGCACCAATAGAAGAAAAAAACTCACAAGAATCAACAAGTGCCCCAGCTTTTGAACATTTTTACGTAAATTCCCATATGCAAGATGCACCTGTTGCTACACCTGTTGCCATGCAAGATGCACAATCTTATAACACTCCCCAAGTTGAAAATTCTTGGGAAGATACAAAAAAAGCCCTTTTAGAAGATGCCAAAAATAAAGACTGTTTTTCAAAAGAATTGGAAGAACTTATAGATGCAAAACTCATAGTTTCAAAAAGCCAAATTTCAAAAGATTTCAAATACGCAACACTTCCAACAGCCGGAGGATTTGACTACAATGCCAAGTTGGCACTCATAAAGAGGGCACTGAAATCCAAAACAAGCCAAGTTGTAAGCCCATTGCAATTAGAACTTTTAGATGAAACATTTATAGCAATTCCCTTAGAAATAAGAGGCTTAGGGGAAAAAGCAATTTTGAAGGCTGTTCTTTTACCCGGTGGAGAAGAAAAAAATATACCTGTGAGTTCTATTTTCCAAGTTTCAATAGTAAGAACTTTTAACGCTTAGCCTGTTTTTAATTTCCAGACAGCCTTTAATTTTAACTTTTTGAAGAGGTTTTTGCAAAAAATTCTAACCTATTCTTCTGAGCCAAATTCGTTCTCGTACTCTTCACTTTTTGAAATCCACTCTAATTCCACGGCCTCTTTTTGGCTCTCAAGTTCTTTGAGATTATTTACAAGTTGGCTTATTTTTTGAGAATCACTGTAATTTTCATGTAAATTCATTAAAGCTTTGACTTCTGAGATTTTCATTTCAAGAGAATCGGTTTTATCAAGAAGCTCTTTCAAAGTTGTTTTGAGCTTGTTTTTCTTATTTTTACGTCTGTTGGCCTCTGCCCGGTCTTCATTTGACAAAGAGCCCTGAGCTTTCGAGAATAAAGTTTTTTGTTCAATTACAAAATCACGAAGTTGTTCTTCTTTTGTCTTGAGTTGTTGAGAAGATGCTTGTGAAGTTTGAGAAGTAAGTTGTGTTTTTGGCTGTGCCTTAGTCTGTGCATTAGACTGCAATGCTGTTTGCTTTTTGGGCATTTCTTTTTCAAGTCCAAGGCGAGAGTCCATCTTCCATTCAAAATAATCGTAATCACCATTGAAAAACTCAGGAGAATCCCCGGAAAGGTATAATATTTTGGTTGCTAAAGCCTTAATGAAGTACGCATCATGGCTTACAAAAACAATAGTTCCTTTGTAGTCTTCCAAAGCTTTAAGAAGCATGTCTTTTGAGTTTATATCCAAATGGTTTGTAGGCTCATCCAAAATAAGAAGATTTGCCGGTTGCAAAAGAATCTTCAACAGCGCAAGTCTGGACCTCTCACCACCGGAAAGCACGCTGATTTTCTTGTATATGTCATCTCCTGAAAACAAGAAAGAGCCCAAAGCATTTCTTATGGCGCTTTCAGTTCCAAAAGACTGGACTTCTGAAAAGACAGTTTTCTCCATATCCAAAGAATCTTGTGTATCTTGAGCGTAATAACCTACTTTGACACCGGCACCAAGTCTTGCAAGTCCGGAAAAATTTGTATCTTTTTGAGCAATAATTCTCAATAAGGTGCTCTTTCCAATACCATTATGGCCTGTAACAGCAAGTCTTTGGCCTTTTGGAATTAACATATTAAAATGGTCGAATATCACTTGGTTGCCATATTTTTTTGTCATATCTTCAACAATTACGACATCGTTTGGACAATGTGGAGGATTTGGAAATGAAAATTGCAACCTCTTCAAATGAGACGGAACTACAACAGGTTCCAGTTTTTCAAGTTGCTTTATACGGCTTTGGACCTGCCTGCTTTTTGTAGCCTTGTACCTGAAACGCTCAATAAACTGTTCTGTTTTCTCAATCTCGCTTTGCTGTTTTTTATATGCAGTCTCCAGTTGCTCTATTTCCAAACGTCTTTGGCTCTCATAAAAAGAGTAATTTCCACTGTAACGAGTAAGTTTTCCTCTAAAAAGTTCATATACTTCATTTACAGTGTCATCCAAAAAGCCCTTGTCGTGGCACACTATCAAAAGAGAGCCTTTGTAGTTTTTAAGATACTCTTTAAGCCATGTTCTTGCTTCTATATCCAAATAGTTTGTAGGTTCATCAAGCATCATCAAGTCAGGCTCTTCACACAGAACTTTTGCCAGTGCAATGCGCATTTGATACCCGCCGGAGAACTCACTGCATGGTCTTTTCATATCATCTTGAGAAAATCCAAGCCCTTTTGCCACAGAAAAAATAACAGCTTCACGGTCATAGTAAGAACTGTCCAAAAGCTCTTCCTGCAAGGCATTTAATTCCAAAAGCAAAGAAACAACAGAAGCCTCTTTGTCACTTTTTGAATTTGTTTCAAGAAAAGATTCAATTTCATGTTGCCTGTCCAAATTTGCCTGAAATCTTAAATAACCTTTTTCTATTTCTTCAAAAACAGATTTATCACGAAATACAATATCGCTTTGCGGTAAATACGAAATTCTCATTCCCTTAGTACAGGTAATTTTACCGCCATCACAAGGGATAAGCCCTGCAATTATCTTCATCAATGTAGTTTTGCCTTCACCATTGCCTCCGGCAAGAGCTGCTCTTGCATGTTCGCCCACGACAAGAGATACATTTGTGAGAATATTGCGCTCTCCAAATGAGAGATTTATATTTTGAACCTGAAGTATTCCCATAATATAGCCTTAACGAGGTTTTTGCAAAAACTTCTAGTACTGGCAAAAAACCTGTGATACTCTACCATAGATGATAGTTTTTCATCAAGGAGACAGTAATGCTTTGTCTTACGCTAAATGGGCGAACGATGGCCCAAAACATGAAGATACTGGAAGAAAATAACGAATACATAGACATATTAGAGCTTCGTTTAGATGCATTAGATATAAATAACAAAGAAGAACTCCAAAAAGCTCAAGTATTTCCAAGTCAAGTTTCAAAACCGGTAATACTGTCATTCAGAAGAAGTGACGAAGGAGGGCTTGCAGATATTTCAGAAAGAAAACGTCTTTCTGTACTTGCAAATGTCATTCAGGGAAACTTCTCATACATTGATATAGAAATGAATGTAAGAAAACCGTCTTTGGAAGATTATGCAAAAAAACATGGAATAAAAATCATTAGATCCATGCATTTTATGAATGAATTTCCGGACAACTTAGAGCGCAAAGCCTCTAAAATAGCATTAAACGGCGATATCCCAAAAATAGCTGTAAACATAGGAAAAACAAAAGATTTAATTAAGCTCTACACACTTAGCAAAAAGTTGTCTCACATTGAGAAGAAAATTATCATAGGTATGGGAGAATGGGGGCTTTCTTCAAGAATTTTATATCGAAAATTTGGCTCTTTTTTGACATTTTGTGCCGTAAACGACCCTGCCAAGATAGGACTTCCCTCCCCTGAAAAAATGCGAGCTCTTTTTAGAGCAAACGAAGTCACGCCAAGCACAAAAATATATGGCGTTTTGGGAAATCCCGTAAATCACAGTCTTTCACCAAAGTTGCACAACAACGGTTTTCAAAAAATAGGCCTAAACGCCGTCTACGTACCGTTTAATGCTGACGACGTGCGCTCATTTTTCATTTTGGCTGACTTAATTGCAATAAGCGGTTTTTCAGTAACTGTCCCATACAAAATGGCAGTCATACCGTATTTGGCAAAAATCCCGCGCGAAGGAAGACAAATTGGCGCCTGCAATACCGTTATAAGAGAAAATGGCAGTTGGAGCGGAAGCAATACCGATTATTACGGTTTCTTATCTCTCATAGCAAAACCACTGTCACAAGGGCTCATAAAAAAAGCCGTAGTAATAGGGGCAGGAGGAGCAGCCAGAGCTGTTGTTTGGGCTTTACGAAACAAAGGCATACAAGTCACAATTCTAAACAGAACACTTGATCATGCAAAAAAACTTGCACTTGAAACGGGAAGCTCTTATGACAGTTTGGAAAATGCAGGCTCTTACAGCTATACAGCACAGCTTATAGTTCAATCTTCATCCTTGGGAATGGATGAACCTTCTGTAGATGCAGCTCCCTCTTTACAGTTCAATGGAAGTGAAATCGTATGCGACTTAGTATACCGCCCGCACGAAACAGCCTTTTTGAAAAGAGCCTCAAGTTTTGGTTGCACAATCATCCACGGCTTGGACATGCTCACTGAGCAAGGTAAAGTCCAGTTCAAACTATTCACAGGACACGAGTATCCGTAAAACAATATAGACTCTTTTGCAAAGTGGGATTTGAGAAAGAATGTAAAAAACCTCTCAAACACAAAAAAGCAACTTACAAGCAACACGCTTACAATAATGGTGTTGCTTGATATTCTATATTTTAATAGAATTTACAAATTAATAGAATTTACAAAAATTTAGTTTATTTTGTATTCAAAGAACACTTGG
>CAVGEF010000105.1:0-15863 GCA_963628205.1 Bacteroidaceae bacterium | reverse complement strand
AAACTAGTAACTATCGTCGCAGTTTTCTGTATTGCATGCTTGGCAATTTTTGCAGGAGGAGCCAAAGAAAGTGCAAAGACAGAAGAACAAACTGTTGAATTCTCACCTATTTCTGAAAAAGTTACCATAAAAGCTTGGTACACATTTGGAAATATGAATGAAAAGAATTTTCTTAAAGCAATATCGGACTTCAATGCAAGTCAGGACTATGTAACTGTTGAAGCTACACAACAAACATGGAATGAGATTGATGCAAAGATAATGGCAGCATTGGCAGCAGGAAACCCACCGGATATTATTTTTGCCTCTGATGCAGCAACAACCAATAACTATGTAGACATGGACGTTGCAGTAGACCTTCTTCCTTACATCAAGGATTCTGCAATTGGTATTGCGGATTTTGACGATTACAATGCATCAGTAATGCAAGAGGCTCAACAATGGGACGGCCACATGTACATGTTCCCAATTTCAAGAACTGCTGAAGTCATGTACTACAACGCAGACTTCTTTGCTGCAAACAACCTCACGGTCCCTACAACATGGGATGAACTTGCAGAACTTTGTGCGACAATCACAAAAATCACAGGTAAAGAAGCAATGGGGTCAGACTATCTTGATGAAAACTATGTTGATATGGTAACGCAACTTGGAGGCAAATTTGTCGACTACGAAAACAAGACAGCCTGTTTTGATTCAGAAGAATCCAAAAAAGCTTTGACATATTTCAAAAATCTTGAGCAAAAAGGATATCTTAGACTAAAAGGAGACGACAGTTCTCTTTCTACACCATTCTCAGCAGGACTTATTCAAATTGTCATGGGAACCTCTGCAAACTATTCAAAATTTGCAAAGACATACGGTGCATCTTTCAACATTGGTGCTGCTCAAATTCCAACAACCAAGGGAACAAAAACCGACTACGTAACAATGTGGGGAGTAAATGCTGTAGTTCTTAAGTCAAATAACCTTCGCCAGCAAGCAGCCTATGAATTCCTTAAATACTGGACACAAGCCTCATATCAGGCACAGTGGGCAATAGGTTACGAAGCAATGCCGGTACGTTCATCTGCAATTGCATCAGCAGAATATCAAGAGTACCTCAAAAATGCTCCTTCTGTATCAGTTCTTGTAGAAGAATACTCCCGCCTTGGCTATCAACCGGCAGCTACCGGTGCAAAGAAAGTAAACAATGCAATAGTTTCCTGTATAGATGAAATCCTTCTTGGAACACTTACAATTGACGAAGCAATTGCAACATACAAAGCAGATGCAGATGCAGCTTTGAACGAATAATAAAAACAACTATGACAGATGATACCCGTTATCATCTGTCATTTTTTAATGGGGCTTGTTATGGAAATTCGCTTAGAAAATCTTGTAAAAGAATTCGATGAAACTACAGCTGTAAATAATGTCAATATAACATTCAAAGAAGGATGCCTTACGGCACTTTTGGGGCCGTCTGGCTGCGGTAAATCTACAATACTCAATATGATAGCCGGCATCTTACCTCCGACAAGCGGTCATATTTATTTTGGAGCGGAAGACATAACAAGGGTTCCAATGGAAAAAAGAGGTGTAGGACTTGTATTCCAAAACTACTCTCTTTATCCGCACATGAATGTAAAACAAAACATCTGTTTTCCTTTAGAAAGCAGAAAAAAGGAACTTACAAAGGCCATGAGAGAACAAAAAGCTCTTGAATTGGCAAAACTTGTGAAAGTAGATGATTTGTTAGACAGACTCCCGGCTAAATTATCAGGAGGACAACAACAAAGAGTTGCAATTGCAAGGGCCCTGGCAAAAGAGCCAAGAATCCTGCTTTTAGATGAGCCTTTATCCAATCTTGATGCACGATTAAGATTGGAAATGAGAGAAGAAATTCGTCGCATTCAGCAAGAGACAAAAGTTACTACTGTTTTTGTAACTCATGACCAGGAAGAAGCCTTATCGATATCAGATGACATTGTTCTTATGAAAAACGGAGTTGTTCAACAACAGTCAAAACCGCAAGATTTATACGACAATCCTGTAAATAAATTTACTACATCATTTTTGGGAATTCCTCCAATTTGCATAGTAGACGGTTTTTATGAAGCAGGTATTTTTGTCAGTGGTGCAAACCAAATACGGTGGGACAAAATGCCCAAATTGGCAAACGGCTTAAAAATCTCATTGGGAATAAGAGCAGAATCTTTACGCCTTGCAACTAAGGAGGAACAGCCTGATTTGCAAGCAGTAATAACAGGAAAATATGTCATTGGGAAAGATGCCTTGGCTGTGATTCAAATTAATGGGCAAAATATTAGATTTTATCTTACAGACGATGCAGTTGATATGGAAATTGGGGAACCTGTTTCGCTCAAATTCAAGAAGAAAGGCGTGTTTCTCTTTGACACAGACACTGAACAGCGAATATATGATGCCTAGGTCAATATGAAAAAAAGAAAACAGACCGATGTTATAATTACGCCACGAACATTTTGGGAACCTTTCCTATACATGGCACCTTTTCTACTTATTTGTCTTACTTTTGTTGTGTGGCCCATAATCAACGTATTCTTTTCCAGTTTCTGCGAAGGGTATAATTTCATAAAAGGAACTTACAAGTCTCTTGGCCTTGAAAATTATAAAAACTTATTATCAGACCGATACTTCTTGTCATCTCTTAAAAACACGTTGATTTATGTATTTACAACAGTACCAATAGCAACAGTTCTTGCCCTTCTTTTTTCTATATTGCTGAACAGGAAAATAAAGTTGGCAGGATTATTCCAAACTGCATACTTTTTGCCAATGATAACTTCAAGTATTGCAATAGGTCTTGTTTGGAAATATATGTTTAATTCCGACTATGGTCTGATAAACAGCTTTATGAACTTGCTTGGCATGGAAGGCCTGAAATGGCTCAGACTTCCTAAAGATGCAATGAAAGCTTTGTGCCTTTTTGGAATATGGAAATCATTGCCAACATCAATAATCATGATTCTTTCAGGGCTTCAATCCATTGATGAGAGATATTACATTGCGGCCCGCTTGGACGGAGCAAGTCCAACAAAGCAGTTCTTTAGAATAACACTGCCTCTTCTCTCTCCTACTTTGGCACTTGTTCTTACAACAAGAGTCATAAGTGCATCAAAAGTTTTCAATGAAGTCTTTATATTATGGAACAGTGAACCGGGACCTGCCAGATCCTTATACACTGTTGTCTTTTACATTTATGAAGCTTTCTTTACCAACTGGAAAATAGGGCTTGCTTCTGCAGCTGCGCTTGTTCTTTTTTTCATAGTATTCGTTCTTACGCTAATACAGCTTTTCGTACAGCGTAAACTGGTATTCTACAAATAGGCAAAAATATGAAAAAAAATAATGAAAAACAAATAAAAACAAAACAAGATGTAATTAAAGATGTAGCCACTTATGTCATATTAGCCATAGGTGCAGCTTTTATGATACTGCCTTTTGTATGGATGATTCTTTCATCGCTTAAGACGATGCCGGAAATAATGGCAATTCCACCAAAATGGTTACCAAGTGTCTTTCAGTTCTCAAACTATGTGGAGGCAATGAACTCTGCACCGTTTGCAAGATACTTTCTCAATTCCGTAATTGTAACTGTCTGCGCAGTATCACTGCAAACATTCAGCTCAATAATGATGGCTTATGCAACTTCAAGATTTGAATTTCCGGGAAGAAATGTAATATTTACATTTTTTCT
Organism: Bacteroidaceae bacterium; assembly: GCA_963628205.1. Taxonomy (GTDB): domain Bacteria; phylum Spirochaetota; class Spirochaetia; order Sphaerochaetales; family Sphaerochaetaceae; genus UBA9732. The sequence continues at coordinate 12,142 of CAVGEF010000105.1, read as the reverse complement.
TGGAATGATGATGGTTCCATATGAAATGCTTCTTATTACAAATTATGTAACAATGACAAAACTGCATTGGCTCGACACTTATTTCGCTTTAATAATTCCCAATGCTGCAAGTGTTTACTATACATATATTCTAAGAAACAACTTCCTCAGAATCCCGGATTCTTACTATTGGTCTGCAAAACTTGATGGCGCAAACAGTTGGAAATACCTTTGGACAGTTATGGTTCCAATGAGTAAGTCTTCAATATCAACAATAATTTTGCTTAATGCAATAGGCGAATGGAACTCTTTTATGTGGCCAATGATTGTTACAAATACAGACAACCTAAGAACACTTCAGGTTGGGCTTTATACTTTCAACAATGATACACAATCAAGGTATGATCTTCTTATGGCTGCCGCAACAGTCATTATTCTTCCACTTATGATATTATTCATATTTGCAAGAAAAAGAATAATCTCTGCTTTCTCAAACGGAGGAATAAAAGGCTAGTCTTAAAACAATCCAGCCTTAAAACTCACAAATTACAAATTTGTTTGGCTTGTTCAAAACTGATAAGTTTTGTTCTGGCTCCTACTTGAGTAATTTGCTCAGAGGCTGCGGCACTTGCCATCAAAAGAGAATCCCGTAAACCCATATCACGGCAAAGGCAGGCAAGGAAAGTGCCATTGAAAGTATCTCCCGCCCCGGTTGTATCAAGAACTTTTGTTTGAAAAGCGGGAACTTGAAAACTGAAATCTTTTGTAAATACTTCAGCTCCACGACTTCCTTCTGTGACAACAACAATTTGAGGCCCCATATCCAGTAAACGATGTGCACACTGTGCAATACTTGAACCTTCTACATATGAAAACAGACCTTCTTCGTTTGGAAAAACAATATCAGCTAATGAAAGAAGCGTTGAAACATCATCTTTGTTTGTTTGAGACTGTAATCTTTCTAAATCAAGAGAAACACAACAGCCCAATGCTTTAGCACGTTCAGCAATGGGAATTGACAGTTTCATATGATTGCCGGTCATATGAACTATTGAAGCATTTTGCAAATCTTCGTCTGATACCTCTGACGCGTAAGGATAAATTGCATTGCCAAAACACAGTATCATACGTTTTTCACCGTCAGGAGCAATGCAGTTGGTAGTAAAATAAGTATCTTCCCCTTTTCTTATAACAGTACCTGAGAGGTCTATGCCTCTTTTTCTAAGATCTTCAAGAGTAATTTGGCCAAAAGCATCATCACCGGTACACAAGATGCCATGACATTTTGAGCCAAAAGCACTGGCAGCAGAAAGGAGATTTGCAACCATTCCTCCAGGGAATTTACCAATTATTTTTCCGGAGCTCTTTTGACCGCTTTGCGGGAAATTTTTAACAGCGACCATTATATCGACATCGGCATCGCCTATTCCCAGGATGTCAAACGTTCTGTCTTTCTCTAATTTCATTTACTTTGTCCATGTAGAGCCTAAGTTTATTTTCATTTACAGGATTGGAAAGACTGCCGTCCTTAATCCAAGAACCTACACACACGCCATCGTATTCAGTAAGAATCTCTTGAACGTTGTCGGCATTAGAACCACCTCCACATATAATAGGAACATTTGGAAGTCTTGTTTTAACACGTCTTACATAATCCATTGTAACATCCAAAGTTTTTCCACAAAGAAAAAGACCATCTGCAAAAGCACCCTTCACAGCATCATAAGCTGCCGTTTCAAGAGACGTTTGACAAATAGGAACAGAATGAGGTTCATAAACATCTGCATAAACAGGAATATGAGAGCCCAAAAGTTTTCGTGTTTGCTGAATTTCTACACATTGGCCTTGGATTATACCGGCTGTTGTCATTTCTGCTCCGCAAAACAAGTGTTCAATTCTTATAAAGTCTGCATTGACGGCATCTGCCACCATTACGGACATGGGACCGTCCCAGCAAACCAAGATCCCAAGAACTAAATTGGGGAATTCATTCTTTATGTCACATGCAAGCCTTGTCATATAAGAGCATGCCTGCATTTGCGCATTTTGTTTGACTGGACCATCATGGAAGTTTTGAAGAATAACCCCGTCAACATTGTTTTTTTCAAGAATTCTCACTTCAGAAAGTAATTGTTCAGAAATATCACCAATAGACATTGTATTCTTAAACGAACCCGGCAATGCTTGGGGCTGTGCCATTGCTATTACACTTTTATTTCCCGGGAAAACACTCATAAGGCCTCTCCTATTTCTCTCATATACTGTCTTGCTGTATTTTCCAACTCAGCAGGCTTTATGATACCATACTCTGTTATAAATGCTGTTATGTATTTGGAATCTATTTTAACAAGCCCGACACATTCTATTTTTATTGATTTTGCAAGCTCGTCCTCAAGTTGAAGTCCAAAGAACTTCCCGGCAGAGCCTATGTGCTCGGCTTTCATAAATCCGTCAAAGCCTTTTGGGTCAAGTTTGATCATTGCAGTAGGCACGTACAACGGCTTGTCAAAAAAGTTGCACAAAAGTCCAACAAGATCAGAGCCCGCAGTGTTAAATACAGTGCCATTTGGATATAGCGTCTCAGCCCCTATAAAACAGGCATCTACCATGAGAATAAACTTGGACATGGAAACATCAGGAATGTAGTGCATTCTGTGTCCCATAGATACTCCATTTCGCAAGAACTGATGCCCGCCGTCCAAAATCCGGCTTTCAGGAACATACACATCAAGTACAAGATTATGTTGTATGGCCGTTTTCATCATAAGATTGACCGTACTTGAATAGTCAAACACAAGAATACTCTTTACGTTTTTGAGTCTCTCCCATGCATAAAGACTGATTTTCTCTGTACGGCTTTCTGAATCAGCAAGATAACAGTTGTATGCATCCTTTAGCTTTTCACAAATATGATTAACATCGTCTTGGCAATCATCAAGAAAGCCTGTCATTATCTTGATTCCGGTGATTATGGCATAACTTGATTTGCCTCGTTTTTCTATATAGTAATCGTTTACAAGTTTTATTCTTCTTTTGAGTTCATCTGCGCTAATGTTTCTCAAATCTGTATTTGAAGCTATGTCTTGGTAAATAAGTCCTATTGATTTTATATTATTTGCAGCACCCAAGGCTTTTGAATTGTACATGTCATCAAACAGTTTCTTTCCGTTTTCAGACAGCATGGATAAAATCTCAAGTTCAATTTGTGTATACTCATGCGCATATTCATTTGTCATTTTGATGAAATTCCTTTTATTTTGAGTAATTTGCAAAGCTGTTTTGCATTCTCACTTATATTGTCATTTATTTGGATTGAAAAATCACAGATATTTTCATTGCGATATTCTGCATCAAGGCTGAGAATTCTAAGCACTTTTTCTTTGTCAGGACATTTCTTCAAAAGAATATTCCTAATGACGGCAGATCTGTTCATTGAAGTAAAAACAATAACAGAGTTCTTGGGATAAACACTTTTTATTGTAATAGCACCACATATATCAACAGGAATTACAGCTACTTTCTTATTCTTTACAATTTCGTCTATTGCAGAAAAAGATGCTCCATAATACTGCCCACCGTATACAGTATATTCAAGGAATTTACCTTCGTCAGCACCCATTTCAAATTCATTTCTGCTTATAAAATGATACTCGTCTCCTTCATCAGGTCTTCTTGCTCTTGTTGTACTTGTAATTGGTCTGAGAAAATTCTCATTTTTCAAAAGTTCTTTTACAAGCTCGCCTTTACCGCTTCCGGAAGGACCCACAAGACACAAAACGCCTCCCTTTGAGACATTAAACTCCGGAGTTCTATGGACATTTATTTGGTCAACAAGCTTTAGAAAGCCTTCATAACTGTTGACAGAAAGAAGCCCTGTAAGGTGATTATTCCACGGCCTTCTGAACAAAACAGGGTATGTTGCACAAGAACCCAATATATTGTGTGCTCCGTCATCAAGAAGAATATCAAGAGAGAGCAAATCTTTTCTTGAACCTATCATTATGTTTCTTTCCGGGACCATAGGAAAATCTTCGGCCAGTCTTTTGGCTCTTGCCGTCATGCAATTTTTTCCTACAGCTGTCACAAAAATCACATCACCGCGCTTTGTCAGCTCGCTTATAAATTCTTTGGCCCCCGGAATAATAGGCTGATTTGCAACAAAATCTTCTTTTGAAAAATATGATATTCTCTCATCTAGCAATGAATTATTCCCGGAAGAACCCCATCCGTTGATATCATATATATTCAAAGGCAAGTAATCTTTATCTTTACAAAGTAAATCTATGGCATGCTGATTGCAAAGGTATAAAACATCATCGACATCAACACCAATTCTAAGTTTTCCGTTTGTCATTCTTTATTACTCTCCTGCATCCAGCAGTTCAGTCAGGACTCTGCCGTCTGCTGAGGGCAAGTCAAAACCTAGTAGTTTTGCAATAGTAGGTGCTTCGTCTACAATATTGCAATTTGAAATTCTTGCTCCCTTTTTTGCGCCCGGCCCACTTATGATAAATGCAGGCTTAGGGCCTGTCTCAGGCATGTGTCCATGAGTTGCACAAGCATATTTGTAGTTACTGTTGTCAAATTTTGCTTCAACAACAGGGCCTGTGCACTTTGAAGTAAAAGCATAACCGTCACATCCTTCTATCATGAATGAAAAATCACCGGTATTGTGATAACGCCTGTCCATATCCTTGTCTGTTAATATTTCCTTAAATCCCACATCCTCTTCTTCTTGGTAGGTTTCAAGTATTTTCTTCACTTTTTCAAATACCTTTTTGTCATTCTTGTCTTTTAAGTATATAAAAGTACTGTGAGCCGCACTATGGAAGAATGCATCGTAATCTTTTACCGTGCCATCATCATTCAAGCGGACAAGCCCATCACGTACTAGCAGAACATTTGGACTACATACATGGTCTGATGGTGTTTGACCGTGATCTGAAGTGATAATAAATGTAGTATCTTCATAAAGACCCTGCTTTTTAAGCTCATCAACTATGGCTCCAAACATTAAATCCTGTACAAGGTAAGCTTGCGAATAAACTTTGTTTCCATAAACACCATCGGCATGACGCATATGATCTATCATTGAAAGATGATGAAAAATCACCTCAGGTTGCCATTTTCTTATTGCTTCCAGTGCTGCACCATGGGCAAGAAGATGAAAATAAGGGGAAGCAAGACCTTTCAAATGCTCTCCATATCTTGGCCATATCAGGTCAAGAAGTTCTTTTGTACTCCCATGTTCAAGAAAAGCTTTATACATTGTTTCAGGAGTGCCTTCCGGAGTCCATATTTCATTTAAGAGATAGTCACAATCCATAAACCCTGTTACAGGCCAACTTATACAACAGGTTGTGTAGCCGTTTTGTTTTGCTTTTGTAACGACATTTTCGACATCACTGTCAAAAGCTCTTATATCAAAATACCAAGGCCCGTGCTCAAGACCGGGAATAAAACGTTCATTATTTATGATATGATGTCTTTTGGGATAAACTCCGGTAATCATTGATGCATGACAAGTATAAGTCAATGATGGATAAACAGTTATCACATCCGTAGCTATTGCAGCGTCTTTTAACACCGGCCCCAAATTAGGTAATGTTTTCATAAACTCTATATCTTCTGAAATCATTGCATCTATAGAAATAACATAAAGCCGCCTTTTTTGCATAAGTCCTCCAATGCAGACTGATAGTATTGGGTATTCTACTTTTTTAATACGTGTCTGTTCAATGCACTTTTTGCACCTTTTAAGCAACCCATCCGGTCTCTTTCAGGCCACTTTCAGAAAGGGAGTCAGGACTATCAAAAATACAGAACATAATGAGACTTCACACAAGAGCAAAATATTCCATTGCCTTGCAAACACCGTGTTCTTCCACAGTCGAAGTTATCCATGAAGCCACCTCTTTAACCTCTTTTGGAGCATCTCCCATTGCAATACTTACATCTACACAAGTGAGCATTTCAATATCATTTTGACTGTCTCCAATTGCATAACTTATAAGCTCTTTGTATTGAGGCAAACTCTTTACTGTTTGTATTGCACGTGCCTTATTTATACCTTTTAATCGAGTTTGCCCGCTTGTTTGAGTGTATTCGATAAGATCGGAATGGCGTTCAATCTTCTTTCTTATAAGACCAAGGGCAGAAACATTTGGATACTCAATATCCAAAGATGAAATTTCACAGAGATTACCATTACGATACAAATCCGCTGTAGAACGGACAATGCCTGTTTCAAGCGGTGTTGGTTCCATTTGCTCAGTGCGTAAAACTTCTTCTATTCCCAAAATTAAAGCCGCTGTATTGGAAGCTATCATTGCACCAACTGTATCAAGCAACATGTCCGGAGGAATAAATTCGTTTTGTAAGACTTCATCTTTTACAATGATTATTGCTCCCATGCAAGCAATAATCCCATCAAAACCAAGATCCAAAATTTCCTGCGCAATATCTTTTGGAGATCTTCCGGTACAAAGGAAAGTTACATGCCCTCTTTTATGAAGTTTATGAAAACATTTTTTTATATCATCTGTAATAGTATCTTCATACCTGCATAGAGTTCCGTCTATATCAAAAAAGATAATTGCCCGGTCAGTACTTTTCAATGTTTCCATAAAATCCTTCTTTGCAAAAACTTTTGCTTAGAGGTTTTTGTAAAAGTTTTGAAAAACTCTTTACAAAAACCTCTTTAACAATTCTTTATGAGTGCATTTTGAGAATAGAATTAATCTTATTCTCCATTTGAGAAGCATCCTCTGAATCAAGTTTTCCAAAACAATATCTAAGCATTGCTTCTCCATATCCGGGAATTTGTTTCATAAGCCCATGTTTTACAGCATAAGCTCTACCTTTTTGATTGCCGGTATTAGGCAATGCAAAACCGCAGGAACGCTCATCACAAGTCCATGAAAACCATCGTAATCCGTTATTTAGAATACTGGTATCAAATCCTACATAGCAAGCTGTATTGTCAGGCCGGACTTGCATTGCATGAGCCCACCCTCTTTCATCTGCTTTATAGTACATAATTGAGCACAGTTCCGGATTGTAGCACTGTGTATCAAAATCAATAACATCTGCCAAGGCTGGATCTTTCTGCAGTTTGCTTGTATAAGCATCAAGCTTTTTTGCTTCCTCGTCATTAAGAATGTCACTGAAATCTTCACGACAAACTTCAATGTGATTATTATCCTTTGGCGTACTGTATACTAAGCGGGAACCATTGACAGGCATCCAGTTAATGTGGGCCATATACATGTAATTGAAAGTTGTTGCACGCAGGTTTTTTATGTGTCCATACATATCAAGAATCTTGGAATTCTCATATAATAAAAGCTTTGGACTAAAAACATACCCCGTATCAATAGAAAGCTTATAACTATAATCTCCTCCTATCGCAATATAACGGCCTTTATTATCTTCTCCCGTCTCTATGTATACATTGCTGTACTTAGCATGAGGAAGTTCTCCATGCATGGGATGATCATCTTCATCAGACGGATTTCCCATAGCTGTAAGCCCACAATGAATAAGAAATCCTCCATAGCTGAAATTGAAAATGTCATCAGTATACTCAGGGCTCTCATACATTGACTTCATTGTCATATTCTCTCCGTCAATGAAAAGCCTCCATACTTGTTGCCCTTGATACGGTAAAACAATACAAGTCACAGGGCCATTGCTGAATTCTACGGCCTCTATGCCAGTCTCATATTTGAAAACGTTTGCGGAAAAGGGCTTACCTTTAAGTATGGGCCTCTTAACCTCATCAAACATAACAGATCTTAATAAAAATCTTTCTGCCATAGTCTTTTCTCCTAATAAATTGGCGTAGCAATTACAATCACTACGCCAAATCTAATAATCAAAACACTATCCGTTGAGGTTTTTGCAATATTTCAAAAACCTCCGTTATTTATAAAATAATGCCAAAAGCTGCGAACAGTATTGCTGAAATAATCCAACATACAATTGTAATCTTGTATTGAGAGAACGTCTGATCCATAAGGTCAATACCGCCACATGCTGTACATGCAAGCATACCACCATCAGATGAGAATGCTGTCTGGTATCCCCAAAGACCGGCAGAAATCAAAGCAGCAATAGACAACGGAACATTTGCACCAACATTAACTGCAACACCAACAACTATAGGCATTGCTATCAAATACAAAGTGTAATTGAATGTTACAAGCATCTCTGTGAGAGAGAACGCAATGAAAATAATGAGAGGCAAAAATGTTGGAGATACAAGTTGGCTTACAACGTCAACAACGTATTCAACAAATCCAAGGTCTGCAAGTCCGTTACAAATAACAAGGCCACAAGTACACATAGTACACATAACAGACATTGAAGAAAGACCTTCTGTAATAACATCTGCAGCATCTATAGGAGCAAAGACACCTGTAATTATGTAATAAACAAAAGATGTAATAAGTCCCCAAGTCAGGCCATAAGTCATATCCCACTCAAACAAATATCCAAAAACAAGTATTGCAACAACCGGAACAATAAAGTGAGTTAAATTGACTTTAGCTCTAGGTTCCGGAGCACTTTCCGGAACAGGAGGCTCTTGCAAAACGCCATCAATGTAACGAGGTTTAACCTCAGGAACAACAGAACCGCCATGCTCAACACGTTCGTAAGCATTCTTCATTTTACCAAACGGTTTAACAACGCCGCCAATAATCAGCCAACACATTACCAAACAGACAATTGGGAAAAAACAGAAAGGAAGGCATTTGGTAAAGAAGTACATTAAACCTGTCTGCTCTCCAACAATATCCAAATTCCACATGTCAATGACAGCTCCAATGTAGATACACCAAGCACCAATTGGTAACAAAGTTGACAGGTTTGCAGAGCTTGCTCTCAAAACGTAGGCTGTCATTTCCCGAGGGACCTTAAACTCATCTGTCAGAGGAGTAATACAGTTTCCAACAACCAGCGTGCTTGTATAATCGTCAACAGCAAGAGGAATACACAGCAATGAAGCCATAAATAAGGCAATCTTACTGCTTTTAGCTTTCTTGGATATCCAACGGGCGAAGTATGTTCCTGCTCCGCTAAGCTTAAAGAGAACTGTAACCATACCGCCAAGCATGAACAAGAATAAAACCCAGAAACCGTCGGGGTTTGTTACGTTCTCAGTAATAGAATCTACAAAACCACCTACAAAACCACTGCGATATTTAATGAATACAGTCAGGATTGCAGTCAAAACAAAACCTTCAACAATTCTGCTTGTTAAAACAATAAATACAAAAATTGCAGCCGGTGGAATCAAAGTCCAAATCCTGTAATTCTCACCTTCTTCCAAAACAGGACAAAATAATCCTATAACCAAAAAACATACTGCAAGAAATGAATATGCGATTATGTTTTTGATGTTAGTACGCGTCAATTTTTTTGCTGACATGTTCTTTTCCTCCTTTTTCTTGGCAAATTAGCCTTGCTTTAATCCAACATTTTCAAGTGCTTGTCTAATGGCTCTAATAGCACGTTGATTAAATAAAATGGGTTCTGTGCGATACTCATCAAAAAGTTCTACAGAGCAATATCCGCTGTAACCATACGAATCCAACATTGAAAGGACCTCTTCAACAGGAAGCTCTCCGTCCCCAAGAATCAAGTGATCCTCAACATCTTTCTTACAATCAACAAGATGCACATGAACCAAATCCTTACCGAGTCTTTCAAAATAGTTTGAAGAAGGTTCTCCTACTGTAAGAGGGGCTGCCAAATCCAGCATGGCTTTGACTTTTGGACTGTTAATCTCTTTTAATGCTCTGACAACATCATCGGAACGAATAAGAATGTTGCCTTCCCAAGGAGTAACTGTTTCAAGAATCATTGTTACTCCATCAATGGATTCAGAATAAGAAGCCAGTTCTTTCATATACTTGATAAACTGAGCCCAATCTTCATCGGTACTGTATTCATAGCTACACTGCAATGCTGCCATAACCATGTAAGGACAGTGGATAGCTTTACAAAGATCTATACATTGTCGGAAATATTCCATGCTCTCAGCAATCCATCTTTCATCTCTCCACAACAAGCACGCCATATCCGGCTCAAAAGAGACGATAGGAAGGTTATATTTTGCAGAAAGCCGGTTGATTTTCTCGATATCTTGTGGGCGCATATCCGGAGCATAAGCGTGAGGACGACCACCCCAAATCTCAATACCATCATAACCAAACTTATGAGCCACTTCGAAACTCTTTTCAATGGGCCATCTGTGAAGGCTGTTCGTAAAAAAAGAAATCTTCATCTTATCCTCCTTTCGTTCAATTAAAAACTTTCAAAACTTCATTCATTTCGTCTAAAGTAAGGTACTTTCCAATTACGCCGTCTTTCCCCGGTTTTTGAACAAGCCAAGCACAATATTTGTTAGAATATTCAAGTGCTTCCTGAACGGACTTACCCCAAATAAGACATTGAACAAAAACCGCCAAGAAAGCATCTCCGGCGCCACTTTCATCTACCAAATTAACTTTAATGCCATGTACACAACCTTGCCCTCTTTCTCCGTAATGAACTGCACCATCACCTCCAAGAGTTATGAGAGTATTCTTAACTTTGTACTTATCGCAAAGTCTCTTTGCAGCATCCATCCAGTCACTTATTTCTTCTTTTTTGGAACAAAGGAGCATTAACGCTTCAACTTCGTTTACAGCCATTGTGTCTACAAAAGGCATTTCAATAACATCTGAAGGATTGTCAAACGGACTGGGGTTTATAAACACTTTCATGCCCAACTCATAGCCAAGCTTTGCACTTTCATATGCCACGGCAAGAGGAATCTCAAAACCGGTAATCATATATTCTGCACCGGCAAGCTCTTTTATATGAGGTATTGCTTCTTCAACCGTTAAGTCCGATTCCGGCGAATCAAAATTAAATATCAGATTCTCTCCGTTTTCTGCTATCAAAATAAGACCTAAGCTTGTTTTAATTCCTTTCTGTAGCCAAAAATGCTCCAAATGAACACCTGCATCTTGCATCCACTGCTCATTCAATTCTCCGCCATCATCTTTACCGGCCTTTCCAACATAAGAAACATCCCCGCCAAGACGACCAATAACTATTGAGCAATTAACTCCCTTGCCTGAATCCTCACAATAATGCAAATTAGTCGGTATTGCAGTTTCACCTTTGCGTGGAATGCGAATAACATTGCAACACTGCCCTATCCCATTACCATTGATACATACAACTTTTGGTATATGTCCCATACTAGCCTCAACTCAATATCTCTTAACGATGCCAAATTCTTTTACCATTTTGTCAAACTTTTTGAGTTCTTCTTCCGGGATATAAAGCATATGGTCAGGATGGCGTGTTCCTTGAACGTTAATGCCGGCAGTGTATTTCATTGCATAGATGTATGCCGCAGAATCAGGGAACTGTTGCATAAAAGTACGAAGTTTCAACACAATGCGTTGTGCCTGCCAAGCTTTCTCGTACTCTCCTGCTTTGAAGTAATCATAAATGTCTTTCATTTGATCAAGGAACGGTACACTCATAAAACTTACAGAAGCAGAAGCCCCCATTGCCATATGAGTAAAGAGAGTTGCATCAGAACCGGAAATAATACTGAAATCTTCTTTTAAGTCATCCAGTTCATCAATGCATTTGTTCAAGTGTATAATGTCGCGAGTTGCATCTTTATAACCTCTTAAATTAGGATACTCATGAGCAAGCCTGCCAAGCATCTCAGGAGTAAGTAATTCATTCATTTCACGGCAATTGAATGCTATCATTGGAATACTTGGAGCAGCGTTCAATTGTGCACTCATATACTGGTGTGCAGCTTCCTGTGTAAGCTGATAATATGGAGGCAAAGATATAGACATTGCTTTTACATCCAGCTTCTTATATTCTTCAACCAACCATAAAGCATCTCTAAGACAATTTGCCAAAACAACTGCAACAATCAAACAATCAGTTCCCTTAACTGCATCTTGTGCACATTTGACAACTTCAAGCCGTTCTTCCAAAGATAGCGAGTATGTCTCATCTCCAAAGCCATTAACAAATAAACCGCTAGCACCTCTGGTTGCTAAATTTTTGAAAATATCATGTGTAATTTCAAAATCTATAGAGCCGTCCTTATGATAAGAAATCATGGGCTCAGAAATAA
>CAVGEF010000104.1:2028-16195 GCA_963628205.1 Bacteroidaceae bacterium | reverse complement strand
ATCCAAGACAGGTTCTTGATACGAAATGCGTCCGCCAAAAGCAATGAAGTTGCAATCATTATGCTCTTTTGCCATTTTGGCTGCATAACAGTTTTGAGGAAGAGCACATCTTATACCGTCTATTTTATTAGCACAAATGGAAACTCCAATTCCTGTACCGCAACAAACAATACCAAACTCATAACCGCCTTTTTTGAATTCTTCACAGGCGGTCTTTGCCATGTCCGGGTAGTCAACGGAAACAGGCTCTCCAACACCAAGATAATTGACTTCATAACCTTGGTTTTTCAAATATTCAATTATAGAGGCTGTAAGCTCAACAGCGCCCTGATCATTAGCAATAACTACTTTTTTCACATTCAACCTCCTTTCTTAGGCAACGAAAAACGCAATAGGAAATTTCCAACATGCCAAGAATTGTTTTGAAACTCTGCAATTTTCACAAGATTTTGAAAAAATGACTTAAGTCATTGGAGCCGGAGCAATCTTAATTACATTTGGAATATTTCGTATGGATTTTACAATTTTCTTAAAAGATTCTTCGTTGTCACATTCCATAGTAAAAGTTCCTACAAGATTTCCCATTTCATCGTCTATTAGGCTTCCTGCAACAAGATGGCCTGAGTAATTTCTAAGGGCACCTTCAATTTCACTGAAAAGATCTTGCGTTCTTTTACTTGTTACCATAAAACGTCGTGTTATTGTTTCTGTGGCAGTTTCCCATTCAACATCAATTTTTCGCTGGTCTATCTCTGACATGTGGGCAAGGTTTGGACAGTTGGCCTTGTGAACAATAATGCCTCTTCCACGTGAAATGTAGCCAACAATTTCATCGCCCGGTATGGGATTGCAACATTGAGCTATGCTTATCATTATGTTGCGGTTCTTGGCAACTGTAACAGAGCTCTTTGTACTGTCATTTTTAACTTGACGCACAATGTCGCTGTCTTGAAGTTCTTGCAAAGGTGCCTGTTGTTTTTCTTCGTTTGCAATTGCAGCTTCAACGTCTTTTTTGTGCGCAATAATGTTCTTTTCTATGAGAAGATTTTCATCATATTTATTAAGCCATGCTCTGATTTTTCTTCTTGCACTGGTAGTGTGCGCATATTTTAGCCATGTAACACGCGGATGTGCATTCTTTTGAGTGAGAATTTCAATGACTTGTGTGTTTTGCAGCGGTTGTCCCAAAGGAATAATTGAACCGTTGGCTTTTGCACTTACTGTTTGATTGCCTATTTCTGTATGAATTGTATAAGCAAAATCAAGGGCTGTTGCCCCAACAGGAAGTTCTATTGCCTGTCCTTTTGGCGTAAATACATAAATAGTGTCTTTTAGAAGTTCACTCTTTATGTCGTCCATGAAAGATTCGCTTTGTTCTATTTCGTTATTCCAAGTTTTTAGTTTTGAGGCAATCCTTGACAGCTGTTGGCTATCCATATTTACCCAGCTTTGACTTGACTGCCCGCCTCCCAAAGCTGCTTTGTAAACCCAGTGAGATGCAACGCCGTATTCTGCAATTTGATCCATCTCATACGTTCTTATTTGAACTTCAAGAATTACACCGTTCATAGTCATGATTGTTGTATGCAAGCTTTGATAGTTGTTTGCTTTTGGCATAGCAATATAATCCTTGAAACGACCTTCCATAGGTGGCCACAATTGGTGGATTATTCCAACAAGGGTATAACATTCTGGCACTGTATTGCATATGACTCTTACCCCAAGAATATCAAAGATTTCATCAATCTCTTTTCTTCTTTTTTTCATTTTCATGTAAATGGAGTAGGTGTGTTTTGAGCGCGATGTTATTTTTATTCCTTTAATTCCGGCTTCTATACAGGCATTTGAAATTTTCTTTTTTACTGTTTCAAGATATTTCTCAAACTCACTTTGTTTGGAAAGCAAATAGTCTTGTATGTATTTGTAAGTATCGGGCTTTAAGGTTTTAAGGCTCAGGTCTTCGAGCTCGGCCTTCATCCATGCAATACCCAAGCGGTCTGCAAGAGGTGCGTAAATATCAAGACAATCGCTTGCAATTTCTTTGGCACGTACAGGGTCCATGTATTGCAGTGTGCGCATATTGTGAAGTTTGTCGGCCAATTTAATGATAATGACAGGCATGTTCTTGCTTGTGGCTATGAACATTTTTCTTATTGTTTCTGCTTCCTGTGCACTTTTGGAAAGGCTTTTAATGTTTGCAATTTTGGTAACGCCTTGTACTAGCTCGCAAACATTCTTGCCAAAAAGTTCTGTTATCTCTTCCTCTGAAGTATTTGTATCTTCAATGACATCGTGAAGAAGTCCTGCGCATACAGTATCAACATCCATGTTCATTTGAATGAGAGTTTCTGCTACGGCAAGAGGGTGAATGATGTACGGCTCTCCGCTTTTTCGTTTTTGGTTTTCATGCTTTACATTTGCAAAATTTGCAGCTTTTTCTATTTTGTCATGGTCTTCCTGCGAGTACTTTGTTACTTTTTGCATGAATCTTTTCACAAGTTCTTCGTACATAGCTGTATTCTCTTTTTTTTCTATAAAATTTCATCAAATTTTAGTAATGCCCAACTTAAGCCTCATGGTTTTGCCTCTTTTACCTCATGCTTTTGGAATATCCCGTTTGGCTTATCCATTTTGGCTTTATTGAACGTGCCAAAGACAATTCTGTCTTGGTCTCCCAGGTCTTTTTTTGCATTTACGCAAACAAAACCGGCTGTTGAAAAAAGCTCTTTGACAACATCTTTTTCATCAAACCCTATTTCCATTAGCAGATGCCCATTATTTTCCATAAAAAGAGGTGCTTCTGCAATGAGTTTTCTAATGATATCAAGACCATCTTGTCCTCCGTCAAGAGCAAGTAGCGGTTCTTGTCGTACTTGTGCCTCTAGCGTTGGAATTATACTGCTTTTGATATAAGGAGGATTTGATAAGATTAAATCAAATTTCATACCTTTGAGGTTGTCAAAGAGGTCTGTATGAATAGTTTGCCATGAAATTTTAGTGCCAGAGAGTATTTTAAGAGCATTCTTTTTACATACTTGCAAGGCACCGTTTGATATGTCTGCTAACGTGAGCTCTATATCAAATGATGGGTTATTTCTTTTTGCTGTTTTTGCAACAGAAATCCCAATGCAACCTGTCCCGCAGCATAAATCCAAAATTTTCAATTTTTGGGGTTTTTGGGAAGTTTGGGTTTCAAGTTTCTTTTCTTCACAGTTTGCAATGTTTTTGTTTTCCATAGCAGGCGTATTTGCAATTTTGAGTTCTTTTATGATATCAAGAGCTTTTTCAACAAGAATTTCAGTATCGGCACGGGGGATTAGGGTGTCTTGGTTTACAAGAAAATCATCTTCAAAAAACCCTCTATGCCCAATAATGTATGCAACAGGCCTTCCATTTGCTCTTTTTTGTGCCATCTTTAGAATTGTACTTTCTTCTTGAGCTTCAATGTTTTCACGTGATTTGAGAATAAACGAGCTACTGTCAAAGTTCAAAACTTCTTGTATGAGAATACGGGCATCAAGAGATGGAGTATTGCTGGTTTTACCAATAATGGACAAGCATTGTTTGTAAAGTTGCTCTACAGTCACTGCGCTTCCTTTAGAGCTTCTTCTCCTGCTGCAATTTTGAGAGCTTCAATAACATCTTCCAAATGACCTTCCATAACAAGGTCAAGCTTGTACAAAGTAAGATTTATTCTATGGTCTGTAAGTCTGTTTTGCGGGAAATTATAGGTCCTGATTCGTTCACTGCGATCTCCGCTGCCAACTTGACTTTTTCTTTCTTCTGCACGTTCTTTGGCTTTTTTGCCTGCTTCAAGGTCGTAAAGTCTGGAGCGTAAAACTCTCATTGCTTCTGCTTTATTTTGCAGCTGTGATTTTTGGTTTTGACATATGACGACAAGCCCGGTTGGGATATGTGTAATTCTGACAGCACTTTCTGTAGTATTGACACATTGTCCGCCGGGGCCACCTGCCCGCATGACATCTATGCGCAAATCTTCCTGCTTGATTTCTACTTCTGTTTCTTCTGCCTCCGGGAGAACAGCAACAGTTACAGCTGACGTATGTATTCTTCCACCGCTTTCTGTTTCCGGAACTCTTTGTACTCTATGCACACCGCTTTCCCAGCGCAATGAACCGTAAACATCTTTTCCTGATATGGAAACAATGATTTCTTTATAACCTCCAAGCTCTGTTGCATTGGAGCTTATTTCTTCAAGTTTCCAGTGCATGGATTCTGCATAGTAGGAGTACATTCTGTACAAGTCGGAAGCAAAGAGGGCGGCTTCTTCGCCACCCGTACCGGCTCTTATTTCCATGATTATGTTCTTGCCTTCCATTGGGTCAGGCGGAACAAGAAGCATTTTACAGCGTTTTTGACTTTGCTCTATTTTTTCTTTAAGAAGAGGAATTTCTTCTTTTGCCATTTCAGCGATATCGGAATCATTTTCTTTTGCAAGAGCTTCGTTGTCTTTCAATTCTTCTGTGAGCGATTTGAGATTTGAAAGCTCTTCAACAATTGGCACAAGACGACTTCTTTCCTGCATGAGACTTTTATAAGAAGTCATGTCTTTCATAATATTTGAGTCTTGCAGTTTTGTATCCAACTCGTCTAATTGGTTTTTGAATTCCTCAAGTTTTTCTATCATCTTTTGCTTTTATATCCCTGTTATTTTGTTTTTGAGTACCTGACTACCATGTGTACTTCTGCCGGTCCGTTTCCGGTATTTGAAATAGTGTGGTCTACATCACAATGATAAACAAGAAAATCTCCTTTTTTAAGGGTTGCCCTGTTGTCTTTGGCTGTAACTGTAACTTGCCCCTTTAGAATAGTGAGAAATTCCTGTGTTCCGGGGTAGTGTGGCTCTGACGGCAGTTCCGTATCCTGCGGTAACGTGAGAAAGTACATTTCAAGCTCTTCTACCATATTCAAAGGAGAAAGAACCTTAATTGTAACACCATGGTCCACCATTTCCAAAGAAGACGTGCTTTTTGTTTCATTGGGATTTACACTAAAAATCCTTTTGGGGACTTCACCTGTGTTTAAGAGTTCATTCAATTCAACTCCAAGGCCTTTTGCAATCTTCCATACAGTAGCAACAGTTGGGTTTACTTTGTCAGACTCAATTTGACTCAGCATGGCCTTTGAAACGCCTGATTTTTCAGAGAGTACATTCAATGTGAGACTGCGCTCAGTTCTCATCTTTTGTATGTTTTTTCCAATCATTGGAGGAGCTTCCATCTTTTTCTCCTTTTGTTTGACATGTTAAAAATCGTTCACTATACTGAACTCTGTACGGTGCCTTGCATTGATTTTGATGTTGTATTCAGGCTTTTTGCAGGCTCTTCAAAAGGTGTTGCGATAAAGTAGCAAAAGCCCTTTGTTCAGCTTCGTATACAGTCTGAATTTCTTGCAACTTTCATACAAAGTACAAGGTGATATTTCGTCCAATTCTAGTATCAACAGCATTTGCTGTCAATGAAAAGGCTTTTGATAAGAAAAGGTGATAAGAAAAGGCTATTGATATGAAAGTGACATTGACATAAGGATTGAAAGGAGGCTCGTTTGTGAAGAATATCCTTGTTGTAGGTTCTTTAGGGCAACTGGGCTCTGAGATTGCTATTGGATTAAGAAAAAAATATGGGACAAATAATGTTGTTCTTACAGATATCCGTGATGATATAAACAAAGAACTTGTTGAAAATGGGCCATTCTATAAAATGGACAGTCGCGACGGCGACAAGCTCTTGGAAGTGGTTCAAAAGCATAAGATAGATACAATTTATCACCTTGCAGCAATATTATCGGCCACTGCTGAAAAAAATCCTCAACGTGCTTGGGATGTAAATATGAATGGCCTGCTGGTTTCCCTGGAAGTTGCAAGGCAGGAAGGTTGTGCCGTGTTTACTCCTTCATCAATTGGTGCGTTTGGCCCCACGACCCCCAAGCAATACACTCCTCAGGATACAGTACAGCGTCCTACTTCAATATACGGTGTGACCAAGGTTGCCGGGGAATTGCTTTGTGACTACTACTATCACAAATATGATGTTGACACCCGTGGTGTGCGTTTTCCCGGTGTTATAAGCAATATGACACCTCCGGGAGGCGGAACAACAGATTATGCCGTAGAAATTTACTATGCGGCAGTTGAAAAACATCATTACGAGTGCTTTTTAAGAAGTGATACATATCTTGATATGATTTACATGCCTGATGCCGTAAAAGCTGCCATTCAAGTCATGGAAGCAAATCCTGATAAATTACGCCATAGAAATGCATTTAACATTGCATCTATGAGTTTTTGTCCGGAAGAGCAGGCTGCCTACATAAGAAACATAATTTCTGACTTCACAATTGGCTATGACATAGACCCGGTGAAACAGGCAATAGCTGACTCGTGGCCGGACTGTCTTGAAGATTATGCTGCAAGGGTAGAGTGGGGATGGAAACCTGACTATGATTTAGCGTCAATGACAGAGGACATGATAAAAACAATACAAAAAAGAGAGGCTAAAAAATGACAAATACTCTAAAAAAGGAACTTAGAGAGTTTTTGGACGGACTTGAAAAGCAGGGACTTTCAAAAAAGGAAAGAGTTATTATTTCTTCTCAAAACGGTCTCATAAAGGTCCAAAATCCCAATGGGGAAGTCGTTGATGTCTTGAATTTTTGTGCAAACAACTACTTGGGACTTGCCAATAATAAAGAAGTCATTGCCGCAGCGCAAAAGGCAATGGATGAATGGGGATACGGTCTTTCTTCTGTGCGCTTTATTTGCGGAACACAAAAAATTCACAAGGATTTGGAAAAAAAGATAAGCTCATTTCTCAAGACCGATGACACAATTTTATTCTCGTCTTGTTTTGATGCCAACGGAGCCGTTTTTGAGCCTTTGCTTGGAGAAGATGATGCAATCATAAGTGACGAATTAAATCACGCATCAATCATTGACGGAGTACGCTTATGTAAAGCAAAACGCCTCAGATACAAACACAGCAACATGAAAGAGTTGGAAACCTGTTTGCAAGAGGCAAAGAAACTTGGATGTAAACGCATTATAATTTGTACCGATGGTGTTTTTTCTATGGATGGCGATATTGCCAAACTGGATGAAATTTGTGCCCTTGCAGAGCAATATGACAGCCTTGTTATGGTAGATGACTCACATTCTACAGGATATATTGGCAAAACAGGTCGTGGTACAGCAGAATATTATGGACTTGAAGGTAAGGTTGATTTAATAACAACCACATTTGGAAAAGCCCTTGGAGGTGCAAGTGGCGGTTGTATAAGTGGTCGCCAGGAACTAATAGATTTGTTCCGTCAGCGTGCCCGGCCATACCTTTTTTCCAATACCCTTGCACCGGCTGTTGCCGGCGGTACTCTCAAAGTTTTGGAAATGATTGAAAAAGAAAATCCGTACCGCAAAAAGACAATGGAAAATGCAAAACTGTTCCGCTCAAAAATGGAAGCTGCCGGCTTTGCCCTTGTGCCGGGAAACACTGCAATAGTGCCTGTTATGCTTTATGATGAAGTTAAAGCTGTCAAAATGGCCGACTCTCTTTTGAATGAAGGAGTTTATGTCATAGGTTTTTGCTATCCTGTTGTGCCAAAAGGCAAAGCCCGCATAAGGGTTCAGCTTTCAGCGGTGCACACACCCGAGCAAATAGACAAGGCGGTTGAGGCATTCATTAAAGTTTCCCGCTCTTTGTAGTATAAGTCTTTTGTCTTTCTAATTGGCTCTTTTAAGTCCATTGCCAGTCCCTTTGTTGTTTGCTGGTGAAGCACTACTAGACATAAATTGTTTTTCGTGCATAATTGTAGAGGAATGCGCGGGTAACTCAGCGGGAGAGTGCCACCTTGACGTGGTGGAGGTCATAGGTTCAAACCCTATTCCGCGTAAAGGGATAAGTCTTTATATAACAAAGATTTATCCCTTTTCTTTTTTCTTGCATTAAAGGGCAAAACCTAAAAAGTGAGAAAAAAAGGTTGAATAATTCATCGTTATTTGTCTCTTAATTTCAATTGGCCTTGCTTTTTCAATTGCTTTTTCAATAAAAGCGTGGCTGTCAACTACCTTGATTTGACTTCTTTTCGTTGGTACTATTATTCTATAATATATAGGAAACAAAAATGAAGAATAATACCGGTGAAGAACAGGTTCAAAAAGCATATATTTATCTTGTAAAAATTCCTTGCAGTAATGACTTGATTGTTTGTGCAAGCGACAGCGTATATTATCCCGGAACTCATGTAGTTGCCCCTACCAGGTACGGACAGGACATGGGAATTGTCGTGGGGTCTGCTTCCAACTTAGACAAAGAATATTGCCCGGGGTGCACTTCTTGTAGAGGTGCATGCCACTTTGAGCCTTCCAAAAATCCGCAAAGAGATGACCAGCCTTTGGTAGCCACAGGTTATGTGAACGAAGACGAGGTCATATTGGAAGAGGGCTCATTGCGTTTTTCTCTTGGACCTGTACCAAAATTTGAAATTGTGCGCGAAACGCAAACATCTTTTGAACTTCCTGAAAACGAAGACTATGAAGAAGATGAAAACGTATGGGACCCGGCTTATGCAGAGCCTCAAATGGTAGAGGTCGATGGCGATATTCCTTGGATTTCGCACATGGCAACTCCGGAAGAATTGCAAAGATATGCCAACAATGCACAGGAAGAGCAGGAGGCTATAAAAATTTGCAGAGAGAAGATTGAAAAACACAATCTTGGAATGAAGCTTGTTACAGCTCATTTCCTGCTTTCAGAGCCAAAAGCTTTGTTCTTTTTCACGGCAGAAGACCGGGTAGATTTCAGAGAATTGGTTAAAGATTTAGTATCGGTCTTTAGAATGAGAATAGAACTCAGGCAAATTGGCGTGCGTGATGAGTCAAGAGTGCTTGGCGGGTTGGCTGTCTGCGGGAGGGATTTTTGTTGTCATTGTGTGTCTGACAAGCTCAATCCGGTTACCATCAAGATGGCAAAAGAGCAAAATTTGTCACTCAATTCCATGAAAATATCGGGGCCATGCGGCAGACTTTTGTGCTGTTTGAATTATGAATACGATTTTTATTGCGAAGAAAAACTCTCTTATCCGCCAGAGGGTTCACGTCTTAAGATTGGAAATGAATTATTCCGCGTTCAAGAAGTGAATATTCTTTCGCACAAGATTTCTGTTTCAGGTAATGAGGGAAGAAGTTTCCTTGTTCCAAGAGAAGAAGTTTACTTTAATTCTGACAGCGGGCATTGGGAAGTAAATAGAGACTTCCAGGAAGAGCTTTTGTCAAATTAACAAGATTTGCAATCTATATATGAGAGACACATACAATCTACATATTGCCAAGTCTTTTTAAGGCAAATTTGCAAAAGTTCAATTAATCATGCCGGAAAAACGATCAAGATTTGTTGAAATATCTTCTTTGGCTTTTTCTTCGTCTTTGCCATTTTCAGCAACTTCTTGAACAGCTTCATGGATGTGGCCTTCAAATACTATTTTACCGCAGCAAAGAAGGGCTGCACGTGCGGCGTTGATTTGTGTGAGAATATCTTTGCAGGGAGCGCCTTGGTCAACCATTTTGTCAATTGCCTGAACTTGTCCTGCAATTTTATGAAGCCTGTTATGAAGGTTTCGAGAAGTTGAGAGCTGTTTCATTATTGTTTGGCCTCCAGTGTTGCCCAAGTTAACTAGAGAATAACATTAGGAGTTTTTGGTGTCAACGCAAACTTACAAAGTCTTGTAAAGTGTTGTATTGACCAGTTTTATAGTCTGTGATAAGGTTTGTATCGCTGTTCATTTTTTTTGGATGGCCTAAATGTTATAAGTATTTATCTTGGTAAAGATAGTTGGAGGTTACAGTGAATCGTTCTGCAGTTAAGAGAGATCGTCAGAGTAAAGAAAGAAGGCTTAGAAACCGCATGACAAAGAGTGCATTCCGTACAGCAATCAAGAAGTTTGATGCTGCTGTTGAGGCTAATGACAAGGCCACGGCAGAGGAATACATGAAACTCAGTTTCAAGCTCATGGATACTGCCGCAAACAAGGGAATTATCCATCACAATACTGCTGCTAGAAAGAAGTCCAGAATGAACAACAAGTTCAATAAGATGGCTTAATAGGCCGGCGGAGGTAAGGATATGGCAAAAACAAAACTTACAAAGGCTGTAATCATTGAAAATCTCCACGAGAAACTGGGAGCTAACAGAAGTGACATCCATGAGATAGTTGATGCTTTCTTTGAGGAAGTAAAAGACGGTCTCAAGGATGAAAAAATAATTGAGCTTAGAGGTTTTGGAACATTTGAAGTAAGAACCCGTAAGGGCAGAGAGAAAGCAAGAAATCCAAAGACAGGAGATTTAGTTGCTGTTGATGCTCACGGTGTGGCAGTGTTCCGCCCCGGCAAAGAACTCAAAGATTTGGTTTGGGATCTCAATTAAAAAGACATGAAAAAAATATTAAGCGTTACCAATAAGGACCTACGCAAACGCAACCTCGGAACAGTGTGCTCTGAGGTTGTTTTGTTGTTACTTTCTGCATTTTTGCTTTCCCTTGCGCATCCGAGTTTTATTTCAAACAACGGTTTTGGCTTTTTGGCCTTTTTTGCACTCATTCCGGTCTTTGCCGTCATTAGAAATACTTCTTATCCCCTGGTCGCTCCATACGGTTTTTTGTATGGGTTTGTTTATTATGCAATTTTCAATTACTGGCTTACCAGTTTTCACCCATATGCCATTTTAATTGTTACTTTAATTAAAGCCGTTGAGATGATTTTTCTCTTCCTTGCGCTTAAGGCTGTTGACAGCTGGTTTTCAAAAACGGCAAGTGATGTGGCAAGTGTTTCGAATGGCATAAGTGTTTCTAACGGAGTAAGCGGTGCTAAAGGAGCACAAGCCTTAAAGAGGACTCTATTTCATCTTATTCCTGTTTTTCAAGCTATAATTTGGGTTGCATATTCTTATGTCTCTCAAAGTTGGTTTGCAGGTTATCCTTATGGAACAATTGCTTACGCTTTATATAGATACAAGATACTGATTCAAATAGCAGATCTTTTTGGAATATGGGGACTTAACTTCATGTTGGTTCTTCCTCAAGCGTTCTTGGGCGCTTGGTGTTGTGATTTTTTCAGTAAAACTAAAATTGAAAGACCTTTGGGGTCATTGCATTTACAAAACGCACAGGAAGTTGACAAAAAGACGGGATTTCAAGGGCATTTGCCTTGGCAAAGTTTGAAAGTTTATCTCTTGAAGAATAAAATTTTAGTCATAGTTTACCTTGTCTTGTTTGCATTTCAGCTTGTCTATGGTGCAGCTGTGCTTAATTTTTGGAAAAATGCACAGGAAGATAATTCGTTTGACGTTGCGACTGTTCAGCACAATGCAGACTCCTGGAAAGGCGGGTATGATACATACAAGAGAAATTTCCTGAACCTCTCACGCATGAGCCTTGAGGCATCTCTTCAAAATCCCGATATGATTATTTGGTCAGAGACAGCGTTTGTGCCGTCTGTTGATTGGTATACTCAATACCCGTATGAGGGAGACGACGAGGGCTCTGCTTTTGACTATTTGAGAGCAATTCAGGAACTTGTTGACGAATTTGTTGATTTTGGCACAAGCCTTGGTATACCTCTTTTGACAGGAAATCCGTCCGGAGAGATAAAAGATGAAAGTCTGCCTCCTTACGATGAAGAGGGCAACTGGAATAAGGAAGATTATAATTCTGTAATTCTTTTTGATGACGGTGTTATAAAACAGTCTTACCGCAAGCAACATTTGGTGCCGTTTACAGAGCATTTCCCATACGAAAAGCAAATGCCGTGGCTGTATAATCTTCTCAAAGCCAATGATTATCATTGGTGGGAAAAAGGTGAAGAATCTGTCGTTTTTGAGACTTCCAATGGTATAAAATTCTCAACTCCAATTTGTTTTGAGGATGTATTTGGCGATATTTGTGCTAATTTTGTTACCTCCGGGGCTGACTTAATTGTCAACATGACAAATGACTCTTGGTCAGGCTCAGTTGCAGCAGAAAGACAGCACATGGCAATGGCAGTGCTTCGTTCTGTTGAAAACAGGCGCACTACAATAAGGGGCACAAACAGCGGAATTACTTGCTTGATTACTCCTGACGGCACAATTCAAGGTGAGATGGAGCCGTTTAAGATGGGATGGAAAATATGGGAAGTTCCTGTGTACGGCGCTGATACTTACGGCTACACTCTATACTCCAAAACTGTCGACATTTTTGCACAAATTTGTACTTATGCTTCCTATGTAATTCTTGCTTTTGGGGCTGTCTTGATGGTTTACGGGCACTTTGCAAAGAAGTCTAAACCTTGCGCAAAAGGCGACAAATTAGAAGATAAATAATAATGATTTATGCCAATACCTCTATTCTAAAACCGTATAGTATCTCAATTTACATAGTGGGAACAGAAATTACTCGCGGAATTATTCAAGACTGTCATATCCCTTTGTTAACACGTGAGCTTACAAATCTTGGCTATTGCGTACGCCGTGCTTGTATTGTTCCGGATGACGTTTCAATACTTGGAGACCTTAAAAAAGCATCTTGCGATAGCGATATTATAATAGTAACAGGGGGCTTGGGCCCCACAAGTGATGATATGACACGCCAAGAAATTGCAGATTTGGCTTGTGTTCCTCTTGTAAAAAACGAAGTGGCATGGAATGAAGTTTATTCCCGCTTGGGAGATCGTGTTTGGGGTGCAAATGAAAGGCAATCTTTTATTCCTGAAGGGTTTGATGAAATTCCAAATCCAAAAGGAACAGCTCCGGGGTTTATGGGCTCATTTACTGTCACTTTGGAAGATGAGTTTTCAAAAGAAGTTACAGCTATTGCCATGCCGGGACCTCCTGTGGAAATGCAATATATGTTTTATACATACGTGAGACCTTTTTTGGCAGAAAAAATTGGTCTTAAAAGCATTGAAAGAGATGAGTTTTCCATATACATGGTACCTGAAGCAAAACTGGAAGATTTGTGTGAAAGATGTGCAATAGATGGAATTTCATGGGGTACTCGATTTCAACCTTTTAAGATAACTCTTTATGTAGACGGTAAAAGTGAAGAAAAAAAGAAAGAATTTGAAGATAAGCTGTCAGCTCTTCTTGGAAAAGGTTTGCTTGAAAGAGGAAATCTTGAGGCTGTTGACAAACTCATTGATTATCTTGAAAAAAATAACCTTACTGTGAGTACTGCAGAAAGCTGTACAGCCGGTTTTGTGTCAAAACTTTTGACAGATAAAGCCGGCAGTTCTAAGTGGTTTCTCGGAGGGGTTGCAACGTATGCAAATAGTGCCAAGACTGCTCTTTTGGGTGTTGATGAAAATATTTTGAATGATAAGCAAACAGGTCCGGTGAGCTCTCAATGTGCATGTCAAATGGCCAATGGGATAAGAAAGGTTTTGGGCTCAAATATTGCTGTATCTGTTACCGGTATTGCAGGTCCGGGAGGGGAAGAAGAAGCAAAGCCTGTTGGAACTGCATACATTGGTCTTTCTTCTTCATTTAGGGAAACTGTTGCTGTTAGAGTTAATATTTCGCCTAATTCTAGAGACTATATTCGCAGAAAACTGAGTGTTGCAATGATGCTTCTTGCGTTGGAATATGCGCAAGGGGGTTCTGTTGTTGACACGGTTTCTTCATGGGTATATATTTAACTTGCAAAGCCCGTGGGGGCTAAATTCCTTTTATTCTTATTTAATTTTTGAAACGAAAATCTTGGCTGTGATTATTTTTTATTTGAAATATTGCACATAAGCCGTATATTCGTTGGAGAATCTAGTACATGGATAATGAAAACAATGCTTTGAAGGAAGCTTCAGAGACCGTTAAGGCTGTAAAAAAGGTTATTCTCAAAAGAAAACCTGTTGTCAGAAAAGAACCAAAAGCTGTTGTCAACGACGATAATGTTGCAGTTTCGCCCAGTGCAAAAGATGTACCCGTGGAAAAAGAAAAGACTATCGTAAAAGAGCCTTCTTTGTTTGAAGAAAATGCTGTAAATGACAAAGAAACAGTAAAAGAAAACGCAAACGAAGTCTTAAAAGACAGCGCTAAAGAAAAGACAAAACACACAGCTAAAACAGCCAATACTTCCAAGAAAGCGGGCAAAGCTTCAAAAAAAGAAGCTGTAAATGAAAAGAAGACCG
>CAVGEF010000104.1:0-2018 GCA_963628205.1 Bacteroidaceae bacterium | reverse complement strand
CAAAAAAAACCAAGATTGCCAAAGGCGACGATTTTGAGGCCTCTCAAGTAGCAAAAGCAGAAGATACTGCCACAGTTGTTGCAACAGAGGTCTCAACAGAAGTTGCTTCTGAAGTTGCAGCAGACAATATTTTTGCCGGTGTCAATGATGCAGGCAAACAAAATGACGAAGACCATAAAACGGACCAAAAAGAAGATGATGGTCAAAGCCATAAATTCAACAAGAATAAGCAAAATCAGGCTCGCAATCAAAAAGGCAAACACGGACACGACCAAAATCAAAAGCACCAAAACTCAAAAAATGAACAGCGTAATAATCAAAAGAAAGGCCTTACGATGGATGAAATATCTATAACAGAGGCTGAATATCAAGAACATCTTGAAAACAGGATGCTTGTAAGTGAGCTTTCTCAGGTTCCAATGAGTGAACTCAAAGAACGTCTTGCAGAAATGACCGGCAATTCTGTTGATGATTATGCAGAGTTCAAAAAACAGGAAATTATTGTAGAGATTATTCGCACATTCAGCCAAAAAGGTGGTGTTGTTTATACTATTGGGACGCTTGAGATTTTAAGTGACGGTTATGGTTTCTTGAGATCTCCTCTTAACAGTTATCTTCCCGGTCCTGAGGATGTTTATGTTTCTCCTGCAATTATTAAATTCTTGAATCTGAAAACAGGTGATACTATTGAAGGTCAAATCCGCAATCCTAAAGAGAATGAAAGATTTTTTGCATTAAGCAGGATTGCCAATGTAAACGGTGATGCGCCAATTGTAGCAAAGACAAGAATAAGTTTTGACAACCTTATTCCTCTTTATCCTGACAGTCGAATTAATCTTGAAACAGAACGGACTGACAACGATGTGTCTATGAGAATTATCAACTTGTTCTGCCCTATAGGAAAGGGGCAAAGAGCTCTTATTACAGCTCCTCCAAGAACAGGTAAAACTGTTTTGTTACAGCAAATAGCAAATGCAATTACTGCAAATCATCCGGAGATAAAGCTCATGGTTCTTTTGGTCGATGAAAGACCTGAGGAAGTAACTGACATGAGACGCAACGTAAAAGGAGAGGTCATAGCTTCAACTTTTGATGAGCAGGCTACAAGACATGTAACTGTTGCAGAGATGGTTATTGAAAAAGCAAAGCGTCTTGTTGAGCATAAACAGGATGTTGTTATTCTTTTAGATTCTATAACACGTCTTGCCCGTGCATACAACCAAACTGTTCCTGCAAGTGGTAAAATCCTCTCCGGAGGTGTGGACTCAAATGCTCTTCATAAGCCAAAGAGGTTTTTTGGTGCAGCAAGAAATATTGAGAACGGCGGGTCTCTTACTATAATAGCATCGGCCTTAATTGAGACAGGCTCCAGAATGGACGAGGTTATTTTTGAAGAATTCAAGGGTACCGGTAACAGCGAAATCGTGCTCGACCGCAGAATGGCTGACCGTAGGCTGTATCCGGCAATTAATATTAAAAAGAGTGGCACACGCCGTGAGGATTTGCTTTTGGATAAGGACGAGGCGGCCCGTATTTGGATTCTTAGGAATGCAATCAACGGACTTGAGGATTTGGAGATGACTGAGTTCCTAATTGACAAAATGCGAAAAACAAAGAACAATGAGGCGTTCTTGCGTTCTATGAATACAGGAAGCGTTCCTGCTTTCTAAAACGGAGACGGCTTGTTTAATGCAGTTGTTTGCTGCACAAAGATGTCTTGGCAAAAAGTTAAAGTTTGTGCTGTATTTTTTACTTAGGCTTTCACCAGCGAACTAAAAGACGGAGGACGGAACTATGAAGAAGGGAATTCACCCAAAATATGAGCTTGCTGAAATCAAGTGCTCATGTGGAAATGTCATTAAGACAAAGACAACAGCTAAGAATTTACAAGTTGAAATTTGTTCTGCTTGTCACCCATTCTTTACAGGAACCCAAAAGCTCGTTGACTCAACAGGACGTGTTGAGCGTTTCAACAAGCGTTATGGTGTCAAGGAATCCAAGTAACGAAACATTTAACT
>CAVGEF010000103.1:0-2762 GCA_963628205.1 Bacteroidaceae bacterium | reverse complement strand
GCCTT
Source organism: Bacteroidaceae bacterium (assembly GCA_963628205.1). Classification (GTDB taxonomy): domain Bacteria; phylum Spirochaetota; class Spirochaetia; order Sphaerochaetales; family Sphaerochaetaceae; genus UBA9732. The sequence goes on along the minus strand of CAVGEF010000103.1, from coordinate 2,757 downwards.
ACATTCTTTTTGAAAATCATCGTACAAATTAATAAAAGCAAGGCCATAAGGGGTGATTGATGCTCCTGCTCTTGTGGCACCGCCTCTTTTGCGTGAAAGAACTTCGTGTCCAAGTGCTTTTTCCAGATTTTCAATCATCTTGAATGCTTTTGAATATGAAATTCCCAAATTCATGGCAGCTGCTCTGAGAGAACCGCATTCTGCTATTTTTTGTAATAGCCAAAGGACCCCAATGCCCATGAATTTGTCATCTTCGTTTTCAAGATAAATTTTTACTTTAAGATTGTACTGGTTCATAAAACATCCTCCCAAAAAATCAACTTGTGTGAGCAAGAACTTCGTAAATCTAAAACGCTCTCAAGTTTAACCAAACAAAGTAGGCTGAATTTCTTTCTTATTGTTTTCACTTGTTTCACTTGCAGAAGATAAAGCAGAATTTAAGAGCTTTATAAATTCGTCTTCTGTAACTATGCGAACGCCAAGGGCTTTTGCCTTGGCAAGCTTACTGCCTGCACCTTGTCCTGCAAGTAAACATGTTGTTTTGCCTGAGACTGCAGAAACTTCAGAACCCCCTCTTTTTTTTATTTCTTCCATAGCTTTACTGCGGGGAACAAAATGCTCAAAAGTTCCGGTAACACACCATGATTGACCTTCAAAAATTTGAGGAAGTGCGTTTTTTGACTGCTCTTCATTTTCTCCAACACAGAGAGAAGTGTTGCATTTCTCATCCATTTGGAGCCCTGAGGCTCTTAAATGCGCAATAGTTGTTCTTAAATCCTGATTTTTGAAACCGTCAATGATGAGTTTTGCCATAACAGGGCCAAGTCCTTTAATGTTTGACAACGCTTCAAAATTTTCGTTGTCAGAAAGAGCAAGGATTTTATCAATGTTGTCATAACCTGCTTTTATTACAAGCTCAGTTGCTTTTTTCCCAAACTCCGGAACTCCTAAAGCAACAAGAACTCTTCTAAAAGGAACCTTTTTGCTTTCTTCTAAACCTCTTTTAATAATAGAGATTTTTTTACCTTCAGTGCCAAAACCCTCATAGTCTAAAAGAGTGTCATAGTTAAAAGTATAAAAATCTTCCGGGCGTTTAACAAAACCGTTGTCAAAAAGAAACTCTACAGTTTTAGGGCCAAGACCTTCTATATCCATTTGCTCTTTTGCACAAAAGAAAGAAAGGCGACCTTTTATTTGAGCCGGGCAATCTTGATTAAGACAAAAATGATGGGCTCCCCGTTTTACAAGAACACTATTACATTGCGGGCAAGTTTGAGGCATTTGCCATGTAGTATTTCCATTTTCGTTTTTTTCAAGAACATTTTCGACAGCAGGAATTACATCTCCTCTTTTTGAGATGGCAACGGTATCACCAACAGCAAGTTCGAGTTCGTTTATGTAATCTTGATTGTGCAATGTAATATTTTTTATTGTGCTGCCGGAAAGAGGTGTTTCTTTTATGCGTGCCATGGGCGTAACACGACCTGTTCTTCCAACTTGAACGTCTATATCAAGAACAACGGTTTGTGCCTGAGGAGCCTCAAACTTATATGCTATTGCCCATCTTGGATGGTGGCCAGTGTAGCCCAACTCTTCTCTGGTTTCAAGCTCGTTGACTTTGACGACAAGACCATCGATTTCATAAGAAAGTCCTGCTCTCTTTTCCGTAGCATTTTTAATTGCCTGAGGAAGATTGGCAAAAGAAAGAGCCTGGCCCTCAAGTCCTGCTTGGGAGAGTCTGCGGGAGGATTCTTCTTTTGTTTTGCAAAAATAGGCAAGATGTGGATTTACAGTAAACCCTAAAGCCTTTAGCCTACTTAAAATTTGAATATGGTCAGTAATATTATTCTCATGGAAGTTCCAAAAACCCTCGTATACGAAAATAGAAAGGGGAACTTGTGCCGTTTCACTGCTTTTATTACGCCTTATAGTTCCTGCAGCAAGGTTTCGCGGATTTGCATACGGTTCTTCCAGAGTTGCATTTATTTTCTCAAAAACAGCTTTGCTAAGGTAAATTTCACCTCTTACGGCAATATCAACAGGCTCTGTAAGACGTAAAGGAATTGTCTGAATTGTTTTTGCATTGGCAGTTACATCATTTCCTACAAAACCGTTTCCACGTGTGACAGCCCTGGCCAAAATGCCTTTTTCATAGTAAAGAACAACTGAAAAACCATCTATTTTTTCTTCCAACACGAAAGACAAATTTTCACCTGTATTCTTAATTGTTTTTGAAATCCAACTCAAAATCTCGCCGTCACTGTATGCTTTATCCAAACTTAGCACCGGAATTGAATGTTCTACTTCCGGAAAGTCTCCCGTTAAATCGCTACCCACTCGTTGGGTTGGCGAATCAGGAGTCTTGAGATTGGGATATCCTTTTTCCAAGATTGACAACTCATCAAATAACCTGTCATATTCCAAGTCCGATACCAAAGGTCGTCCGTCAACGTAGTATGCTTTCTGGTATTCAAGAAGTAAATTTCGCAGCTCTTGAGCTTTTTGGGAAACATCATTTGCCATCGTCATTCCTCCTGGTTTTCTTCTCTCATATCTTTATAGAATTTAAGCATGTTGCGACCATATTTACGAGTATCGGTGAGCTTAAGATTTCCATAAGAGGGGGCCCACTGTCCTTGCTCAACTGTTGGAAAATGAATAATGAAGAGACCTCCGGGTTTTACCATAGAGCTTTTTTCAACAAGAGAAGCAAGCTGAGTCTTATTGGACATGGGGAAAGGAGGGTCTGCATAGACA
>CAVGEF010000102.1:1702-10590 GCA_963628205.1 Bacteroidaceae bacterium | reverse complement strand
GCGTTTACAGTGGTGTTGAAAGAACTCTCCAGGCACATGAAACTATGTGTTATAAAAGGCATGTTGAATTCCCGGAGTCTGTTGATTTTGAAAAAGAAAGACTTATTTTGCATTTTGGAGCTGTTGATTACAGAGCTATTGTGCGTATAAACGACAAATTGGTCTGCGAGCATACAGGCGGTTATTTGCCTTTTAGTATTGATTTATCTGAAAAGGGTATTTTTTCAAAAGAATTTGAGCTTTCTGTGTTGGTTCAAGACCCGGGAGATTCAAAAGAGATTTCAAGAGGAAAACAAAGCAGTACGCCGGGAGGAATTTGGTATCCTAAAACAAGTGGCATTTGGCAAACTGTTTGGATGGAAAAAGTCCCAAAAACATATATAAAAGATTTTGAGATTACTCCGGATTTACAAGGTTTTTGGATTGAAGTACATACAAATGATAATTCTTGTTGTTCTGTAAAGCTTGCAATTCCATGTTGTGAGCTTTCCTGTAAGTTTGAAACAGCGTCTAAAAAAAGAATAGATATTCCAAATCCCAGGCTGTGGTCTCCGGAGGACCCTTTCCTTTATGACTTTAAGCTTACTGTCAAAAGCAATAACGAAGAAAATTTTATTGGAGATGTTGTAAAAAGCTATGTTGGGCTTAGAACTTTTGAAGTTGGAGAGACTTCTAAGGCAAAAAAGGTTCTAAAACTCAACGGTAAGCCATATTTTCACCATGGACTACTGGATCAAGGCTATTATAAAGATGGGTACTATACTCCAAAAAGCGACGATGATTTTGTAAATGATATCTTACTTGCCAAGAGTTTAGGTTTTAATACTCTTAGAAAACACATAAAGATTGAGCCTTTAAGATGGTACTTTCATTGTGACAGACTTGGAATGTTGGTGTGGCAGGATATGGTCTCCGGTGGTGGAAAATATAAGGCTGGAACAATAACACTTCCTTTGATTTTTGGCTCTCATATCAAAGATGACGAATATAAGAAATTTGCAAGGCAGGATGAAGAGCAAAGAAAAGTTTGGGAACAAGAGGCCTATGACACAGTAAAGAGCCTTTATAATGTTACTTCTATTGCAATGTGGGTTCCTTTTAATGAAGGATGGGGGCAGTTTGATTCTATGCGCATTGTGAAAGAAATAGAAAAAAGGGACACTACAAGAACTATAGACCATGCATCGGGTTGGCAAGACCAAGGGATAGGAGACTTTAAGAGTCTTCATGTTTATTTCAGGCCCTACAAATTCCATAAAGACCGCAAGGGTCGCTGTGTAATTTTATCTGAATTTGGCGGTTATGGGTATGATACAAATACTACTGCCAAAAAGAGTTTTATATATAAGAAACTCAAATCAAAAGAAGATTTGACACAGGCTATAGTAAGACTTTATGAGAAACAAATAATGACTGCAAAACAAAAAGGCCTGTCTGCTGCAATCTATACACAGCTTTCAGATGTTGAGCAGGAAACCAACGGTCTTATTTCTTATGACAGAAAAGAAGTAAAAGTCGTTCCAAATCTTATTCTTGAGATGTCAAAAAAGCTTTTGAGTGAGCCTTTTTGAGTGTGTCATAGATGAAGATTTCAGGGATTTGTTTTCCTTGAGAGGCAATTGCCAAGGCGTTTGACATCTCTTTAAGGCGTGGTGGGTCATTTAATAAAGCTATTGTTTGTGCTACAAGCTCTTTTGGTTTGTCTTCTGCTATGGCTCCGCCTGTTTTTGTGAAAAATATTTTATTGTCTGTTTCACATCCCCCAAGATAGTTCAGCAGTGCCATTGGAAGGTTGCAAGCGTATGCTTCTGTTGTGGTCAGACCTCCCGGTTTTGTAAAAAGAAGATCTGCAGAATGCATTAAAAGAGGCATTTGATTTGAAACTTCGTATATATGAACATTTGGTCTATTGCCATATTTTTTAGACAGTTTGTCATAAAGGGCCTTATTGGTGCCGCAAACAACAGAAAGATAATTGTCTTCTTTGAGGTTTTCAATTAAAAGCTGTGTAGCCTTTGGTATTGGACCTCCTCCCATGCTACCTCCCATAACTAAAAGATGTTTCAAGTTTTTTGGAATGCCCAGTTTTTCTTTTTCTTCCTCTTTGTTTGTTTTTTCAAAAAACTCTTTTTTTACAGGAATCCCGCTGGCAAGAATTTTTTCTTCAGGAAGTCCAATATTAACAAAAGTATCTATAAGGTTTTTGTCCGGAATGAAATAAAAATCAATGTCTGTATCTTTGGAATTTGCACTGCAACCATAGTCTGTTGTTATTTGGGCTGTTAATAAATGGATTTTGTATTTATCTTGCAAGGCTGTAATCATTTGAGCTGCAAAAATATGAGTACAAATTATTGTATCATAATCATTTTCTTCTATGAGCTCATAAAGTTTTGGAACGCCCAAAGCCAAGGCTTTTGAAAGGAGAGAGGTTCTTTTGAATAATTTTTCACCTTTTTTGATTTCGTTTTTATATGTTGCATGCACAATCCAAGGAGCATGCCTGTAGATGAAAATATGTCCAAAAGCGGTTGTTTCTGAGACTCCTTTTGAAATGAGAGATAAGCAGTCTTGTATATTACATACTTCATTTTGAGATATAAAAACATCCTGGATGGCTTTTGCACATGAGTTGTGGCCTCCTCCTGTGTTTGCACTCAAAATTAAGGCTTTCATTTTCTTCTCCTTGACTCATAAAATTCTAACTAATTGGCCTTTAACCTAAGCCAAACTGAATTCATTTTTGTTTTTTCTTGTACTTATCTATAAGGTTATCGTATCTCTCAAGGACCGTGTCCATAAGAACATCCCAAGAGATAGAAACTGTGTTATATGCGGCATCTTCTATTGATTTTCTTTTTTCCTGTGGCATTTCAAGAAAGTTTATGACTTTATCACAAACGCTTTCATTTGTGTCTTTACAAAGAAGGCCATTGACTTGGTCTTTGATAACTTCTGCCGTGCAGGAGCCCTCAACAGCAAGGCTTACAGTATGTTGAGCAGCTGCTTCTCTTAGGGCAAGAGAAGAGTTGTCATATATAGAAGGGAAAAGGAATAAGTCAGAGATTGCATAAAGACAATCAAGAATTTCAACATCATGGATAAAACCTGTTAAAATAAGATTTGACTCAAGATTACATTTTTGAGCAAGCTTTTTTACTTCTTCTTCTTCCATTCCCTGACCTGCAAAAACAAGCTGGAAATCAAAACCTTTTTGTTTGAGGAGGCTGCAAGATTCAATTATTCTTCGTAAGTTTTTATTCCAGTTAATTCTTCCAACATAAAGAAAAACAGGTTTTTCTCCGGTAATTCCGTATTTTGCCCGGACTTCCGGAATTTTGGAAACATTTAACGGTCTTTTGTCTGTACCGTTTTGCATGACTACAAGGTCTCCCGTGTATCCATATTCTCTAAGTGTTTCTCCTGCTCCTGCAGCAACAGCCCAAACTTCATCACATTTTTCATAAAAATTTGCTATTGCTTTTACGGTGATTTTTGCAATTGTTTTTGAGCCTGTTACTTCATAAATATCATCATAAAACGTTGTATGAAATGAGCCTATTAGCGGAATATTATGGTGTTTTGCATAGTTCAAGCCAATTTGTCCTGCAAAAGCCGGCCCATGAACATGGCAAATATCCAGGTCAATTTGTTTCATTCTTGCAACAAAATGCCTATCCAATGATTTTAATCCAATTCTGTATGGTAATTTACTGGTAAATCTAAAAGAATTGAAATCTATGATTTCATAAGGATATTGCCCTCTAAAACCTGTATCATACATTGGAGCTATAACATACACTTCGTTGCCTTTTTTGCTTAAGTTTTCTGCGTATGCTTTCATTACTCTTCCAACGCCGTCAAAACAAGGGATAAAGGATTCTCCAAATTGACCTATTTTCATTTTTTCTCTCCGTTTGTTAATGATACTCGGTGGCTTTAGCCTACAGCCTTATGGCATTTCTTGTAAGCACTATTGTGTTCAGCAGGCATCCAACAACAAAGGCACCGGTTCCTGCCAAAATCAAGATTTCATCGACAAAGAAACAAATTAAAAAGGTTCCTATTACAAAAAGGAGCGAAGAAAGGAGTTTTATAGTTCCTGTTCCCAAAGGTTCAATAAAAAGAAGTAAAAGATTTACGATAACAGCTACTATGCTTAATATGACGACAATCCAAAAAGAGGGTGTCATTTTCCAAAGATTGGAGTATGAAAGAGGTGTTGGCAGCAAAAGGCTTAGAAAGACAGCTGCCGCAACACTTACCCAAGTAAAAAGAGAAACAGCACCATGTTCATTGTTTTGGAAATAAATTCCGGAACCTATAAGAGAAAGAAACATCATTGTTACTGAAAAAATAGAAATTCTTGACAGTGCTGTTACTGACAGGAGCCGTATTTGAGTTAAAGACGAGAAATAATCAAAAACTCTAAGTTCTGCAAGAGATGCAGAAAGAATAAAACACAGTAGAAAGATGTTTCCCGGGTTTCCCCCTGTGATACTGCTTTTGTAATAGCTTATAGTAAAAACCAAAAGCATGATAATTCTAATGCCAACTTGTAAAAACGGAAGTTCTTGAGGGAATTCCTGAGCAAGAAAGATCCCTCTTACGGCAACAGCAAGACATAGTGCTGTAATAAGAAGTTGTGCAATGAACAATAATGTATTTAGGAATTTATTATGCATAATACAAAATCCTTTTGGAAAAAAGCCCTTTATACAGTATCCTGCTCAACAATGTTGCAATCTGCTTTAAGATTACAAGCGGTGAAACTTGTTCCAAGCCCGGCAAGAAGAGTATCAAACAAAAGAGCAATGCCGTTTATAAGAGGCAATATTCCAAAAATTGAAGAAATGTTGTCTGCAATATCAATATCAAGAAGACCTAAAGCACAAGAAATACAAAAGACTACTTCATAACCGCTGTGCAAGCTGCTTGCAAAGCTTACTACTGTACAGGCTAGGGCTATGGTAATGATTTGAGAGACCTTTGGCATTGTTCCGCTTGCAGCAAGTAAGAGGGAACAAGAACACAAAGTTCCCATCATTGCACTGCCGCCTTTTGTCAGTATTTTGTGTAGGGGAAGGGCTGTAGAAACAACGTTTTTTCTTATTCCCAGATTTATACGGCAGTTAGTATAAAGAGCAGGCATACTAAATAGACTGTTTACTGAAAAGAAGGCTGCCGTAGAAGAAGAAAGAAGTCTTATTATTTGTCTATAAGGGTTTCTCTTAAATCCTGTGGCAATGGCATAGATTAAAGGTATTATGATTAAAAATGTTCCAAACCCAATGAGACAGAGCATTGCTATAAAGTTCAACGATACAAACACAGTGCCATCTAACCAAAGAGTTTCAAACCATGCTCCGGAGATGAAGAATATTGCAAGCCACATGATTTTTGCTGTTTGTCTTGCGAGTCTGAACATAGCTTCGCTCAGTGAGTTTATGACATTGTATGCAGGATAAATGATTTCACTTGTTGGCCTTAATGCATATCCAAGGACCAAAGCTAAAAACATTACAGGAAAAAGAATATCGCTTGTTTTAACTAAATTTGTAAAAGAGTTAAAAGAAAGAGGGCTTGCAAGAGATACTTTACTTGCTGTCAATTCTGCAAAAGCTTTGTATAAGGAATTGTCCTTTGTTGTTGCGACAGAAGTATGTTCCACTATTGGGAAAGCAACAGGAAGGAACTTAAAAACTAAAGAAGCTACTATTGATAAAACAATGGTAGTAAGGAGGCTCCAAAAGAAAGTTGAAAGCCAAACAAAACCATTAGAACCTCTTTTTTTCCCCAGAGATGCTGTTCCGGCTGTCATAGAGAAAAAGACCAACGGGAAAACAACAAAAACACCAAGACGCAAAGTCAATGATGACATGCAATTCATAGCAGAGTAAAAAAAGGAACTTTCCTTGAATATTACCTGAAAGGCAAGTCCCATGGCTGCAGCAGCCAAATAAGTCAACCAAGTCTTCATGTACTTGATTATATTTACAACTCATTCCAGTTGTCTAGACTGGGTTCCTTTTTGTGCTTTTTTAGGGGTTCTTGTCAAACAGCTAATCTAAGAGATTGTCAAACTTGTATTGAGCTTTTTCGCTTTTTTTAAGCCATGTTCTAAGTTCTTTCTCATATTCTTTCAGTTGTTCATCCAATTTGTTTTTATCAATACAGTGCACAGCTTTGGAGAGAAGAGATAAATACAAATTCTCCTGAAAGGCTTCTCCTCTGTACCAGCGAACACCCTCATACTCATTACATCCAATAAGAGCTTGGAATATCTTGTTGCATAAAAGCTCCTGTATGTCTTTTGGGCTTGTTGATGTCAGAAGAGAGCATCGCAAAGCCAATGAAGGCTCTATTTCCAACAGGCGGTCAAGCTGGAGCGTTTGTGCAATTTCAAAAGTTTCTCCAATACTTGCACACGATGGATTAATTAAAGGAATTTCAAGAAGAGCTGCAGAAACAATTGAGCATAAAGAGTCTTCCAGTATGAGATTTGCATATTGGAATGGTTTATTACGGCAAATTGTCTCAATACTGTTAATTATTTCCAATATGGTTTGTGGTTTTATTCTTTTGGGATGAAGGCCTAATTTTTCAAATAAACCGGAAAGCTCATCCATGTATGTGTAACAAGTTCCAAGAGTCTGTAATACACCTTTTTTGTTTGTGCTTGTTGAGGTTCCATTTAAGAGAGTCTTGAGATCTTTGGCAAACTTTTGGCTCTTAATGGGTTCAACAGCCTCAAAGAAAGGTTCAAGATATAAAATTCTCTTTTCCTGTTCTATATCTTTCATCCCTCTATGGTCCATTTTTTCATACAGTTTTTGGTAAATGCCATCTATGTCTTCAATTTCATAGATGTTTGTTATTACCATTGTCTGATACCCGTTTAGAGAAACCCTAAGGCCCTCTTCGTACAGTTTTATTGACGGCATTATATAGAAAAGTCCGTCATTGAAGTTCTTATATACAGCATAACGGCGTATGCCTCTTGTAAGTCTTAAGCTCTTTGCCAATGTTACTGTTTCAAGAGTTTTTTCGTCTCCGTTTCTAACTAATTTGGGAGCAGATTGCGTTATTGTTCCATCAACATGTTCATATTGGTTGTTGTACAAAACAAGAGCCATTTGATTGTCATCTCCATTGACGTAACAATAGACATCTTCTGCAACATTGCCGTCATCGTAATGAACATCAAAGATTTGGAAGTATTTTGACTCGGAAAAAAGTTTTCGCATTTTCAATAGCGGGAAAATCTTTCTTCTATGTTCTTCAATAAGTCTTTCATTTGGTTTTTCGTCCCAGTAAGCCCTCTGGTACTCCATACCGTATTTTTCTCTGAAGCCTTCAACTTGCCCATGTCCAAACATTGGAAGACCCGGCATGGTTGCCAAAAGTGTACAAGCTCCAAAATATTTGTCAGAATCACCAAACTGTGCTATTGCGGTATCTTCGTCAGGATTGTTCATGAAGTTTACATATCGTTTTAAGATTTCAGGGTCAAAAGCAATAGTAGACTTAATCATTTGTCTGTATTTTGCATTGTCTTGGTTTTTTATCATGTGCATAAAAGCACTGTTGTAAACTCTATGCATCCCAAGGGTTCGTACAAAATAGCTTTCCATCATCCAAAAGGCTTCTGCAATCAAAAGTGTGTCAGGGCTTTCTTGTGAAATTCTATCTACAACTTCTCTCCAAAATTCTACAGGGATTTTGCGGTTGAATTCTTCGTCTGTCATTTCATACGGAATTCTTCCTGCTATATCTCCGCCGCTTCCCGGTTTTGGATACCACAGGCGTTGGATGTGTCTTTTTGCAAGAGTCATGGCAGCATCAAAACGAATTACCGGAAAATTTCTTGCAACGGCTAGAATTTGCTGAATGACAGCCTCTCTTGCGGCAGGATTAAGAAAATCAAGCTGGGCTGTGTCATTCCAGGGCATTGTTGTTCCGTCATTGCCGTGAAAGATATAAGAAGTATTTCCTGTTGTTTTATCAACGCGCCTGAATGTTACTGCGGCATCGGTCTTATTGTAATAATGGTCTTCAATGCGTATGTCAATGTTGGGATTGTCTGACAAATTTGGCCCGTTGTAAGTGTATGACGGAAATGGCGGGTAAGATTGCCAAATAAAGTAATCGCTATGGTTTATTATCCAGTCGCTGTCTATTCCGGTGTGGTTTGGAACCATGTCGCTTGCAAGTCTAATGCCCCGTTGCCAGCATCTTTCTTTTAGGTTAAACAGAGCCTGCCAGCCTCCTATTCTTGCCGATATTTCATACCCTTTTAGCGAGTAGGCCGATGACTCTGCATCAGGATTGCCGCATAAGACTTTGATTTTTTTTGAGGCGGGACTTCTTTCCCAAAGTCCAATGAGCCAAAGAGCTGTAAAGCCGCGATCTCTTAATTCGTCAAGTTCTTCATTTGGAATTTGATCCAAATGCGATATGTCTTTTTGATATTTTTTTGAAAGCTGGTCCAACCATACCAATGTGCTTTTTGCAATCATGACGACATTAGGCATCCAGTTTTTATCCGGTGTGAACATTTCGAAATCCGACTCTTCGTTGTTAAAAGAAGGGATTTCCATTGGTCCCGGCCCCGGTCCGGATAAGTGAGGTTTTGTTTCTTCGTTCAAATAATCCTTAGCTTTGATAAGAAGAAGGTTTAAGTCTTCCGGCAACAGCATGTCCCAGTTTTGTGCAATATATTCAATTTGTTTTAACAACGAGTCCGGGAAAAGGCGCGACGGCTTGGTTAAAAAAGAGAAGAGGTCGTCGGTATCGGTATTTTCAACAAAGGATGTTCCTTTCAAATAACTTCCCATCATTGCAACTAAGGCTTTTGTGCCCTGTGGAAAGTTCAGCGAGCTTTGGTC
>CAVGEF010000102.1:0-1692 GCA_963628205.1 Bacteroidaceae bacterium | reverse complement strand
GTCTCATCCAGGCCATCAAAACGCTGGTCTTCCAGTTTTGTGGGGAATTTTTCACTGTAAAAACCCAAGACCTCTTTGCACGCTTCATTCTTTTGGGCGAGAACCTGTATGCGAGAGAATGGGTCTGAGTCTGCACCTCTTAAATATGCCGATATTACTGTTTGATATATCAAATGAAGTACTGCACAAATATGTACGCTTGCAGCAGAAAGAGGCCTGTCATGGCTTTGATTGTATGCCTGCACGACTTCTTGTGCTTGTCTGTACATTTCACCTATTTTGCTTGAAGTCTCAAAAGCAGGCTTTTCGTATGACATTTCAATTCTGCTTGTTTTTGAAATTCTTAAATCTCTGTTTTTCATTTTGCGATTCCCCAATTTATGAAATCATTGACCTTTAATGTGGCCTCTTCAAGTATTTTTTCCAGTTTTTTCTCTTCTTCCGGAGAGAAACGCCCAAGAACAAAATTTGCAACTTCAATATTTTCCTGTGGTCGTCCAAGTCCTATTCTTAATCTTGCAAAGTCTTCTGTTCCAAGATGTGTTTTTATTGACTTAAGACCGTTGTGTCCCCCCATTCCCCCGCCAAGTTGTAGCTTTATACTTCCAAACGGCAATTCTATGTCATCATGGACTACAAGTATATCTTTGGGCTCTATGTTGTAGAATTTCTTGGCTTCTTGCGTGGCAATACCGCTCTCGTTCATGAAGGTTTGAGGCTTGAGAAGAACTGTGCTTGCATCTTTTATATATTGTGCATGAAATTTTGTTGCCCAGTTTTCGCTTGTTGCTTTTGCCTTTGTTTTATTTGCAATGAAACTGTCACATACTAACCAACCTGCGTTGTGTCTTGTGTGACGATATTGCAGTCCCGGATTTCCTAAGAAAACGATTAATTTGGGCATATCTAAAATATAAACCTTACGAGAAAGCAAAGCAAGAAAGAAAGTCAGTTGAAAATCCAAAACAGGTCAAAACCGGTACAAAAGTACTGCAAGAGTACGTTGACAAGGAGAAGACAACACAAAAGAATAGTCTTGGCGAAAATATTGCAAAAACAGGCAAAAAATTGTTGAAAGTGCAAAGAGCAAATGTGCAAATTGCAAGTTTGCAAATTGGTAAAAATGGAGGCTGAGGGCAAAATGGCAATAGCAAGACCTTATGAAAAATGTGCTTTGGTTATGGGCGTTCTCTCGTGTTTGGAAGAAGAAAAAGCCAAAGTATTTGAGGCGCTTGAAAATTCTTTTGGGCCAATTTTGCATGAAAGCGCGCCTGTGGCTTTTTCTTACACAAGCTACTATGATGAAGAAATGGGCTCCCGTCCGGTCCGGTATTTTCTAATGTTCCAGGACTTGGTAGATCCCTCAACTTTGGCAAAGGTCAAGAAAAAAACAAACGAAATTGAGCTTTTGTTTTCCTCTCCTATTGGAAACCCTCTTGCACGCCGGGTGAATTTAGACCCGGGTATTCTTTCTCTTTCTTCTTTTATTTTAGCAACTTGCAAGGATCGTTCTCATAGAATTCCTTTGCACGACGGGATTTATGCAGAGACAACACTCATTTACCAAGACAAGGATTTTCAACGTTTGCCTTGGACGTATGCCGATTACAGCAGTCCTGCGGTTCGTGCAGTTTTACGCTCTTTCAGAGATGAATACCGCAGACTTCTTAAATAGTTTTCGTGAATGAAAAA
>CAVGEF010000101.1:9811-11557 GCA_963628205.1 Bacteroidaceae bacterium | reverse complement strand
TTAATAAATGAGTGCAGTTTTTTTACATATTACTTTGTCTTTGGCTACCTTTGTCTTAGTCAAATTTGCACTATTTCATTCTCTCTTTTTCCATGGTATAATACTTTTCCCTACAGTTTAATAAATGAGGCAAAACGAAACGAAATAAAACAAAACGGAGAAAAATATGTCAGATTACATGAATGGAACAGGAATACAGTACCATCTTAGAATAAAGAAAGGCGATGTTGGTAAATACGTCATATTACCGGGCGACCCCAAAAGAGTGCCTCTTATTGCAAGTTTTTTGGATGATGCAAAAGAAATTGCCGACAGCAGAGAATTTGTAACTTACACAGGAACACTGAACGGAGTTCCTGTAAGCGTAACATCTACCGGAATTGGCGGACCGTCTGCATCAATTGCAATGGAAGAGCTTGTAAAATGCGGTGCCGATACCTTTTTAAGAATGGGCACTTGCGGAGGCATTGCACTTCCTGTTATGGGAGGAGATGCAGTCATTGCAACGGGAGCAATACGTATGGAAGGCACAAGCCGTGAATATGCGCCAATTGAATTTCCGGCTGTAGCCGATTACTCAGTTGTAACTGCTGTAAAAAAGACAGCAGAGAAAATGGGTATTCGCCATCACTTGGGAATTGTACAATGTAAAGATTCATTTTACGGACAGCATGACCCGTCAATCATGCCTGTAAGCTATGAGCTTGAAAACAAATGGGAAGCATGGAAAAGACTTGGAGTTTTGGCATCTGAGATGGAAAGTGCTGCCCTATTCACAGTAGCAAGCTTTTTACACGTAAGATGCGGTTCTGTATTTTTTGTAGTGGGCAACCAGGAAAGGGAAGCACTTGGAATGGACAATCCAAAACTCCACGATACAACACAAGTTTGCCACGTAGCTGTAGAATCTATTAGAACGTTAATAGAAATGGACAAAGAAAGCGCAATTATTTGAGCCTTTTAAGTTTTGAGGCCAAATGTTTTTTTCTCAAAATGGGTACAATGCCAAGAACAAATCCCAAAATGGCAGGACAGAGCCACCCAAGTCCCAACTCAAAAAATCCAACCCCTGTCACACAAAGACCTAAAATGGCCGGTCATACATTACTGCCTGCCATTTGTCCCATATGCGCAGGAAAAATAAGATTACCCTCTCCAAAGAAAAGTCCAAACAACATACTTGCAATGTAGATGTACTCTCTTTTGTCCAGTTTTTGCTTCATCTTCAACTATGCCCCTTCAACAACTCTCGACTTTTGAAATATCTAATTCCAAACAGCGTTGCAACCATAAGTACAATAGCAAACGGAAGTGCAATCTTAGCATTTGGAACAAAACCTGCAAACAAATATGACACAAAAGACACAACTGTAACAGTCAAAGCATATGGAAGCTGAGTACTTACATGATTGAGGTGATTACACTGAGCACCGGCACTGGACATAATTGTAGTATCAGATATAGGGGAACAGTGATCTCCGCAAACAGCTCCTGCCATGCAAGCAGAAACACAAACAACACCAATTGGCTCAGTAAGAGGAAAAATACCAAGCGTGATTGGAATTAAAATACCAAAAGTACCCCAGCTCGTACCTGTTGCAAAAGAAAGAAAACATCCAATTAAGAAAATTATTGAAGGAAGAAAAGCCTTAAAGTTTTGAGCAGAGCCTTTCACAACTGTTTCAACAAACACTTTGGAACCAAGACTGTCGCTCATGGCTTTTAACGACCAAGCAAAAGTAAGAA
>CAVGEF010000101.1:8123-9801 GCA_963628205.1 Bacteroidaceae bacterium | reverse complement strand
GGGCCAACCAGAACATCATTACAATTGTAAGCAAAGCATAAAAATTAAATGGAATTGCCTTGATGAAAATCTCAAACCCACTAAATTCAGAGTCTCTTACAAATGCCGATACCGCTGCTGCCCATGAAGAAACAGGCGCAATAATACACACAGGAGCCGCAGTGGCATCTATAAGATAGCTCAGTTTTTCACGGGAGATACCGTGCTTATCAGTTACAGGTCTCATAACAGAACCTACAGTAAGACAGTTAAAATAATCATCAATAAAAATTAAAATCCCCAGTGTAATAGTTGCAAGTTGAGCACCTGTTTTTGTCTTTATTCTATTTGAAGCCCAACGTCCAAAAGCCTGACTGCCACCTGCTCTATTCATAAGACTTACCAAAACTCCAAGCACGACAAGAAAGATTAAAATCCCAACGTTGTATGAATCTGAAAGAACAGACACTATACCGTCGCTGAAAACATGTGTAAGAGTACCTTCAAAACTAAAATTGGAATAAAGAATACCGCCAACAACAATCCCAAGAAAAAGCGACGAGAAAACTTCTTTTGTCGCAAGTGCAAGTCCAATTGCTACAACAGGTGGAAAAAGAGACCAAGCTGTGTTTACAAAAGGCCCGCCTGAAACTGAGGCATAAATCATGGCCGCAACAATGACTGCAAAGAGAGCCAACCGGACTGCAGTCCCTCTCTTAATGGAAAAGCTCATACAAAACCTCCGGAAATGCATCGTCATGACCTATCATGACACATACACACCCATTGGGATTTGTACTGCGACAATGATAGCTCTCCGCCCCTGAACAAAGGCGACAGTCTGTAGAATATTTTCCTACAGCCCGGGCATTGCAGTACCAGGCAGTACAACAACCCCTCGGCAACTGCACCTTTCACTGCTTCCTTTGCCTATGAAAAGCACCTACTTTTTGCAGTCGCACCTCTATCATGCTTTGTAACGGAACTTAAGTATGTTTTTTAACAAACACCAAGTTCCTTTGCATTTCTGCCCAATCATAAAAAAGTATTAAAATACTGTCAATATACTCAAAATATGCATCTTAATGGCAAGGTTTTGCAAAAACATACAAATCCTCTACTCGTATTTATTTAAGACCGATTTTTTCAAGACGTCCAACCTGCCCGGGTCGTCCGTCTTTTCAACTATATCAAAGCGGAATACTTCAAGGCCTGTTTTTGTATAATCCTCTTGTAGAGCCTTACACTCATGCATCCCCAAATCAAGATTGAAACGAGCTTTGATACAATCATTTTTTACGTCTTGCGAATAAAAAAGATATACTTTGTCTGTTTTCAAGTTTCTTATTGCAACTACTGCACAATCTTTTTCAGTCATGATTTACCACTCTCATTTTAATGTAACGTATGTTTTGCCTTGTCCGCCGTCAGTAGGATGTGCAAATTTGAAAGAGTCCACAAGAGGACTTTCACTTAAGTGTTTTTGTATACCCAAGGATAAAATGCCGTCTCCATAACCGTGGATAATAGAAAAACTCTTAAGACCATGTATACAACAAGCTTCAAGTTCTTCGTCAATTGCTTCCAAAGCAGCTTCAAGACGGTAACCACGTAAATCAAGAGTAAGTTTTGGAGCACTTGTTTTGGAAGAAGACTCCAGAATGTAAGATTTAACATTAGAAGACCTGCGTGGGACAAA
>CAVGEF010000101.1:0-8113 GCA_963628205.1 Bacteroidaceae bacterium | reverse complement strand
GACCTATAGCCACAACCCACTTTCCCGGACCTGCCTGTCTTATGACAGAACCTTCTCTTTTATTAGGACCGCAAAGAACATCCATGCCGGGCTCAAGTTTTACATAAAGACCGTTTTCAATGTCCTCTTTTGTATCAAAATCATTAATTTCTTCATTAGTCTTTTCAATTTGGGCCTCAATTTCATCTCTTTGAGATTCAAGCTCGCTTATAAACGACTTGACTTTAAGAGTTTTCTCTTTTGTCATTTCTCCAACTCTTATCTCGCTTACAAGATTTTCAAGTCGTTTTCTTGTTTCTTTGAGATTTTTGTCAAACTCTTGTAAGGAACCTTTTTTAAGCTTGTTTTCAAGAGCTTTAAGTCTCCTGTTTTCATTTGCAAGATGCCTTTCTTCGTTCTCTATTGCTCTAAGTCTTCTCGAAAGCTCCGCTTCTTTTGAATCAGCTTCTCTGCGTTTTTGCTCAAGACCTCTTATGATTGAAGAAATTTTTACAGCTTCATCGCCCAAATACTTTTGAGCAGAAAAAATCACGCTCTTGGGAAGATGCATTCTTTTTGCTGTATCTATGGCATGACTGTCCCCGGGAAGACCTGTTATAACCTTAAATGTAGGCTCCAGTGTTTTTTCATTAAATTCCATGGAAGCATTAAGAACGATATTTGAAGAATAAGCATATTGTTTTAATACACCATGATGAGAAGTAGTTAATGTCAGGGCAGCTTTTTTTGTGCAATATTCCAAAACAGCTCTTGCTAAAGCGGCACCCTCTTGCGGGTCTGTACCACTTCCAAGCTCATCCAAAATAACAAGCGAGGATTCTGTCATTGAGCGCAAAATAAAACTTATGCTTTTCATGTGCCCGCTGAAAGTTGAAAGATTGTTTTCAATACTTTGGTCATCACCAATATCTGTAAAAACATTATCAAATAATGCCAATGAGCTACCGTCCTGTGCCGGGATAAAACCGCAAATTTGATTAAGGAGAACAAAAAGACCCACAGTTTTCATTGTTACTGTCTTTCCTCCTGCGTTTGGACCTGTAAGAACTACAGCCTTGTAATCAGCAGGAACAACCAAGTCTATGGGAACACACTTGGAGCCTAAGAGAGGATGCCTTGCACGAATAAGAGAACAAAGGCTCTCCTCATTGGCACAAGGTAACGTTTCTCCATTTGAGCCGGTTGCGCTGTTATTTGTTCTTTCTGCTATTTGAGTACGTGCACAATTGTCAGAACGAACCCAAGAGGCAAAAGCATAAAGAAAATCGGCATATTCTACTTGTGAAGATAAAAGACGAAGCTCCATTTCGCATGTTTTTACCATGTCAGACAAAAGCCCAATGAGACGTGCAATTTCAATATCTATGGCTTGTTGGGACATTACAACAGCATTATTCATATCAACAAGCTTAAAAGGCTCCATAAATACAGTGCCCCCACTTGTTGAGTAGCTTTGAACATATCCCTCAACTGTGCTTTTGACATCATTTTTTACAGGAAGAACAATTCTTCCGTCTCGCATGACAGCTGTATTTGATTGCATGAGAGACGCATTTGTTCTCATCATGTCCTGAGCCATTTTGCTTCGCTCTGCACGTTTGGCATCGGCCTTGTCCTTCAAAGCTTTTACAGTAGGATAGCTTTCTTTGACAAGTCCGGGTGTCTCTAAGATACTGAAGATTTCTTTTTCAAGTTCCAATAAAGTGGCAGGAATTTCATCAATTATATTTTCAACATTGCTGTCTTTGTCAGAACATTCCGGGACATTTGCCAAATTAAAAAGATTTTTCAATAAGAGGGCACTGTGAATAAAAAGCCCTACATTAAAAACCTGTTCTCCTGAAAGAGATGCTACGGGATTCTTTTCTATTGAGTCAAAGACATTTGAAATATCAGGAAAACTTTCAACAAAGATGTTTTGTTTTGAAGCCTCGCCTAAAGCAAACGATACCGCAGAAACCTCTTTTTGCCTTAAAATATAAGAGCTCTTATCAAAAATAGGCTTTGATCTCTTTACAGCATTACTTCCTTGAACGCTAAGAGCCAAGGCCGATATATTTTCCAAAACTTGATAAAGTCCTAAATCTATTGCTGTTCTTTTGAACATTTTCTACTCCATACAGGAAGCCTTTCATCTAAAGATTCCAAAATTCTTACATAGCTTTCATATCTGTCGGAATTAATTTTACCTTCATCTAAAAGACGTAAGACTTCGCAACCCGGCTCATTGATATGTAAACAAGACGAAAAAGCACATTTGCTTGAAGCTTTCACAAACTCAGGAAATGCTTTTGCAACAAGATGTGGATCATCGTGCGGGACAGAAATCTCTCTGAAACCGGGAGTATCTATAAGCGTAAAAGAAGGGCCTTGAAGCATGAGAGCATAATTTGTAGTATGCTTGCCCCTGTTATATTTTTCGTTTATATCCCCTACGCGCTGGCTTGCACCAACAAGCCTGTTTACGAGTGTACTTTTACCAACACCGCTTTGCCCCACGAAAGCTGCAACTTTTGACGAAAGAGCCTTCACCAATTTATCAATATTTTCACCGTTTTGGGCCGATACCGCTATAGTCTCATACCCTAAATCCTTATAAAGCCTGAAACGATTCAACTCTTCTTGAGTAAGTAAAATATCACACTTGTTAAGAACAATCATCACGGGAACATTTTTACAACAAGCTAAGACTCTATCTATGAATCTGGGTCTGAAAGGAGGACTTTCTATACTGCACACGCACACAACAATATCCATATTTGCACATATGGTTTGATTCAGTTGTTTTTTGTCATTCCACCGGGCAAACTCACCGTGCCGCTCGTGCCGGTTTGTCACAAGGCCTTCATTTGTACCTGTTTTAACAAAATCAACGACATCTCCAACAACAATTGGATTATATTCACCCTTGGCTTGTGAAAGCTGTTTACCTTTTATTCTGCAACTGTAACTTTCATTTTCTTTCGTATATACCGAGTAAATATTGTTTATTGACCTTGTTACGATTCCTTCCATAATTAAGACCGTTTTAACCTTTCTTTCTTCATTCTTCAATCTTTCCGTAAGAAATCTTCAAAAGTTAAAAACCGTTCAGGTATGGGAGCTTCAAAACACATAAGCTTTCCCGTAACAGGGTGGCATACTTGCAAAATTGAACTGTGCAACATAAGTGGCCACTTTGAAAAATGAGAAAGTTTATTGTTATAAAGAACATCTCCAACAACAGGATGTCCAATGCTTTTCATATGAACTCTAATTTGGTGAGTTCTTCCTGTAAAAATCCTCACTTTCACAAGAGCTGCTTTTGGCAGTTGTTTTATAACTTCATAATGACTTTTACTGTATTTGCCTTCTGTCAACCTGTCACTGCTTCCTCCAATGCGGTATTTTGGGTCTTTGTACACTTCATCCATAATTTCTTGAGTTCTTTTTGGAGAAAGCCCGCCTTGGATTATGTACTTTTTCTCTTTTACAGGTACAAACAGTTTCCTGTTGTTTTTGTCTCGAGCCATAAAACATTCAATATTGGCTTCATGGGAGGGGAAAATACCGTCACAAAAAGCCAAATAGTACTTCTCAATTTCTCTGTTTTGAAATTGCGCGCTAAGTGTAGCGTGGGCCTTGGCTGTAAGAGCAATAACCATAACACCGCTTGTGTCCTTGTCAAGCCTGTGAACAATACCCGGGCGCGAGACATCACATTCATCAGCCATAGCGTCAATGAAGGACTGTCCGTAACGGTAAGCAAGAGCATTTACAACAGTTTTGTCAACATTTCCTGCTCCCGGATGCACAACCATACCTTGGTTTTTATTTATTACAAGCATTGAGTCATCTTCATAAAGAATGTCCAAAGGAATATTTTGAGGTTCTACTTTCTCAAAAATATCGGCTACATACGAAAGACAAACAATGTCGCCGGGGCTGACAGTGTCACTTTTTTTTGCAAGGCATCCATTAATGGTCATTTGACTTAAGGCATTAGTCAAAGCCGATCTTGAAAGTCCCTCTATTTGCGATGACAAAAAAGCGTCTATTCGCTGTTTTGGAGAGGCATTTTCATTTACTGTAAATTCATAATTTCGCTCAATTCGCACTAAGAGCTCCTATGATGTAATCAATTAATACAATTGCAGCAGAAACAGCACAGGAAATTCCAAGAACAGGTAAGAAATCAGCCTGCTGTCCTGCAATTGAATATGCAGCTGTAACCAAAGGAAAAGCTATTGGAAGTCCTCCAAAAAACAAAGTTTCTGCTCTTCTTAAGTCTAACGACCACTTTGGAAATTCGGCCGTAGTATAAGGCTCATAGTTTCCCATATCCAATGCAAAAAGAGGACTTGCTGTAATAAAAAGCAATGCAAGTGCAACAATCAAAACTACAACTTTCTTCATTTCAACGTCTCCTTTTGACATCAATAATCACGCTCTCCAAAAATTGCAGTACCAATTCTGACCTCTGTTGAGCCGTTTGCAACTCCTATCAAAAAGTCACCGCTCATTCCCATTGAAAGCGTATCAAAATTCATACTAAAGCTTGCCTTAGGATTTGCAATGCAGTTTGCAGTACAGTTTGCGCCAAAGCTTGCAGTGGAAAGTCTAATACTGTCAAAAAGTTTTTTCAGTTGTGAAAAAGCTTTTTCCGTTAGGTTTTCTTTTTCTTCCAAGGAACAGGAAACAGGCCCCACTGTCATAAGACCTCTTATGCAAATATTTTCAAGATCACGCGCTTTTTCAAGACACTCAAGAAGCTCTTGCTCTGTTTCAAACCCGCTTTTAGATGCCTCT
Source organism: Bacteroidaceae bacterium (assembly GCA_963628205.1). Lineage (GTDB taxonomy): Bacteria > Spirochaetota > Spirochaetia > Sphaerochaetales > Sphaerochaetaceae > UBA9732. The sequence goes on along the minus strand of CAVGEF010000101.1, from coordinate 3,325 downwards.
TTACTTGTGTTTAGCTCCAAAAGAACATTTGTTATTTTTTCATTTTTCTTTGAAGCATTATCTATTTTTTTCAAAAGTTCAAAAGAATCCACACTTTCTATCATATCAACTAAAGGAACTACTTTATTTACTTTATTGCTTTGCAAGTGCCCTATCATGTGAAGTTCCAAATCTTTGGGCTTTGTACTTTTTCCATTAACAGAGAATTTTTCAACTATCTCTTGTACATGGTTTTCACCAAAAAGCCTTGCTCCCGCCTCATAAGCGGCCTTTATCTCGTCAAGAGTTCTGGTCTTACTTACAGCCATCAAGCGAACCTTATTGAAATAAGGGCTTTGCACACTCTTAATTCTTTCTTCTATTGCGACTATTCTTTTTTTATATTCATCAACCGGTTCAAATATCATACAAAGCCGATTTTACTCTTAAAAATAAATGTTATCAAATACTATTGTAAATGGACCCAAGTATACATCTCAAATATACATCTCAAATATACATCTCAAGTATACAACTGAAGTATACAACACCCTCTTTGGCAAAGAATTTTTCAAAAAATAAAATCACTGTTGACAAATTAGGCACAAAAGTTGTATAAGAAGTGCAAATTTATACAACAAACCGTATAGAGGAGGAGATTATGATTAATGCTGTTTCCAAACAAGATGCAAAAACAAACATGAGTCTCCTTTCGTCTTTTTATTACTTTTACTTTAGAAGTCCTCACCAAAACGCCTGAGCGTTGGAATGTCATATTGAAGAATGTGCAAGGTCCTCCTCAGACGGAGGACCTTTTTTATGCAATCCTAAAAGGATTGAAAGGAGCAAGAGATGAGAAAAAATGTTAAAATTGGCCTTGTAATAGTTATGGCTGTGTTGTGCGCTACCGGTGCATTTGCAGGTGGAAGTGCAGAAAAAAGTGCAAGTTCAAGTGCAGTTTACAAAGTTGGTGTGTGTCAATTTGTTCAGCATGATGCATTAGATGCAGCAACACAGGGTTTTGAGGATGCTCTTAAAGATAAATTGGGCGATAAAGTTCAAATTACAGTGCAAAATGCATCAGGCGATGTTGCAACGTGTATTACAATTGTCAATGGTTTTATCTCTTCCAATGTAGATTTGATTATGGCAAATGCTACACCTGCGCTACAGGCAGCACAGGCTGCAACAGGAGACATCCCAATTCTGGGAACAAGTGTTACAGATTACGGCACAGCTCTTGGAATAGATGATTTTTCAGGCGTAACAGGGTCCAACATATCAGGTACAAGCGATTTAGCACCACTTGAAGAGCAAGCAAAAATGATATTGGAGCTTTTTCCCAATGCAAAAAATGTAGGACTTTTGTACTGCTCTGCTGAAGCGAACTCGGTCTATCAAATAAATATCATAAAAGAAATTCTTGAAGGAAAAGGCATAAAATGTGCGTCATTTGCTTTCTCGGACTCAAATGATGTTGCTTCTGTTACAACAAACGCATGCTCTTTCAGCGATGTAATTTACATTCCAACTGACAACACAGCCGCTTCCTGCACAGAGACAATACGCAACGTGGTAGAACTTGCAAAAGTACCTGTAATTGCCGGAGAAGAAGGAATTTGCAAAGGCTGTGGAGTTGCAACTCTTTCCATAAGCTACTATGAGCTTGGATACACAACCGGCAACATGGCAGCAGAAATTCTTTTAGGAGCAAATGTCTGTGAAATGCCAATTGAATATGCCCCAACTGTAACTAAAAAATACAATGCAGAACTTTGTGCAATTCTTGGCATAGTTGTACCAAGCGACTACGAAGCAATTTGAGACAGGGAGGAGTTTTGTGAGTATTTCATCTTTGTTAAGCGCCTTGCCCGGAGCAATAGCTCAAGGCCTTATTTGGGGAATAATGGCTATAGGTGTCTATTTGACGTACAAGGTGCTTGATTTTTCAGATTTAACAGTAGATGGAACCATGGCAACAGGTGGAGCCGTTTGCGTTATGCTTTTGCTTAACGGCTCCCCTCTTTGGTTTTCTATTCTTTGCGCCATATTGGCCGGCATGGCAGCAGGTCTTGCAACCGGGATTTTCCATACAAAAATGGGTATTCCGGCAATTTTGTCCGGCATTCTTACGCAACTTGCACTTTATTCCATAAATCTTTGGATTATGGGCTTTAAGGCAAACCAGGGAATAAATGTTACAAAGTATAGCTTACTTATAAGTGCAAGAAATGTTAAACACATAGGAATGGATAATCCAATCTTCATCATGGTAATTGTTACAGGAGTTTTGATTGGTATTCTTTATTGGTTCTTTGGCACAGAACTTGGCAGTGCACTCAGGGCCACAGGATGCAACGAACAAATGGCAAAAGCACAAGGTATTAATGTCAATCATTGCAAGAGAATTGGACTTATGATTTCAAATGGAATTGTAGCACTGTCTTCTGCTTTGTTTGCTCAATACCAAGGCTCTGTAGACGTCAACATGGGTCGCGGTGCAATAGTCATTGGCCTTGCAGCTGTAATTATAAGTACAGTCATCTTTGGCAAACTTTTTCATAATTTTGGACTTAAACTTGTTGCTGTCTCAATTGGCGCAGTACTTTACTACATTGTGATACAAATTGTTCTTTGGCTTGGACTTAACACTAATCTTCTAAAGTTGTTATCGGCATTGATTGTTGCATTTTTCCTTGCTATCCCCTACTGGTCCAAAAACTGGACTCAAAAAAGGCTCTCAAAAAATAAAAAGACCAATATTAAAGCAGGAGATGCAAATGCTTGAACTTATCAATATTAAAAAGACCTTTAATCCTCATACAATAAATGAAAAAACAGCACTGTGTGGTGTAAATTTACGTATCAATTCCGGCGATTTTGTTACTGTCATAGGTGGTAACGGTGCAGGAAAATCAACGATTCTCAATGCAATTGCCGGTCTTTGGCCCCTTGATGAAGGCAGTATAGTTCTTGACGGCCAAGATATTACAAATCTTTGTGAGTATAAGAGAGCATCTCTTATTGGCAGAGTTTTCCAAGACCCCATGATGGGTACTGCTGCAAACATGCAAATAGAAGAAAATCTTGCCATTGCTAAAAGACGAGGAATGAAACGTGGTCTTAAAATTGGAATTACACAAGAAGAAAGAGAAGAATACCGCAAAATGCTTTCATCTTTAGGACTTGGACTTGAAGACAGACTTACTACAAAAGTAAAACTTTTGTCAGGCGGTCAAAGACAAGCTTTAACTCTTTTAATGGCAACGCTTAATAAACCAAAACTTCTTTTGCTGGATGAACATACTGCAGCACTGGATCCAAGAACTGCCAACAAAGTTTTGGA
>CAVGEF010000100.1:2321-7692 GCA_963628205.1 Bacteroidaceae bacterium | reverse complement strand
GGTGTATATGTAGCTTTGCGCAATCTTTCTTATTTTAACGTTACAGACATGGAAATTACGATTACAGGTCCTGTATCAAGTATTAATTCTGACATTGAGAGAACAATTAATCCGTTAAAAGGTATGAATATACTTGAAATCAACACTTCAAGGCTAAAGAAGAAACTGACTTCGCTTCCCGGTGTGGAGTCTGTTGAAGTCAAGCGTTATTATCCCAATAAACTCATGATAGTGCTGAATTACTCAAATTACAGTCTCAAAGCATTTTGCCAAGAGGAAAATGAAACATATTCTTATTTTGTAGTCGATGATGGAAAACTTGTTTCTGTCAAAGAGCAAACATGGAAAGATTTTGACAGTCTTCCGGTTGTGGAACTTAACCCTGCTTATGCACAAATGATACTCAAATGGGGCAGTGACACAGGCTTTCTTCAAATGATTCCACTGGTGGAACATTTGAGTTCAAACAACTTGATAACAAGCATTAAATACGATAATAATAACGGTAGCGATTTCGGAAGACTTGTCCTTTGGCTACCGTCTTGTAATTCTCAGCTCTATGTCCGCGAGCCAGTGAGCGTCCAACGTCTTGATGAAGCATTGGTTGTAATTGGGGACCAGTCAACCGTAAGTGGCAATGTTGTCATCTTTGACCTGTATGCTAATACTTTGGTCAAAAGGACTTAGGAGGACGTGCGGTGGCTTCTGAGAAGATACTTATGGGCTTGGATATAGGCTCATCTTGGGTCAGGGCTGTGGTTGGCTCTCTTTCAAAAGAAGGTCAACTTATGGTTGACAGTATATGCGAACGACCCAGTGAAGGCGTTAGATCTGGCGTTGTCGTCAATATTGAACAGACTCTGAAAACCATCTCTTCTGTTATCCAGGAAGCTGAATTGCAAGCAGGCGTAGAAGTTCAAAGTGTAATTACCGGTGTTGGAGGTGCTTCTATTGCCGGATATCCTTCTCAAGGCGTTGTTGGAATAAATACAAAAGACCTTGAAATCTCCTCAAATGACATATATCACTCTTTGGAGGTCGCAAGAGCGTTTGAACTGCCTGCTGACAGGGAGATTCTTCATACACTTGTTCAGGATTTCTCTGTAGATGGAAAAAGCGGAATAAAAGACCCTGTTGACATGACAGGTCACAGATTGGAAAGTCGTGTGCTTATTGTAACCGGGTCAGCAAGCAATTGCTCGAATACCAGACGAACATTACAACGCTCAGGAATCAACTCATCCAGAATTATTCTTTCACAACTTGCAGATGCAGATGTTGTTTTGAGTGCCGATGAAAAAGAAATGGGCACGATTCTTATCAATATAGGTGGCAGTACAACAAACATGATTGTTTACCAAAACGGTTCACCTTTCTATGTTGGGGGAGTGGATTTGGGCTCCGGCAGTGTAACCAGTGATATTGCTTATATTCTCAATAAGCCAAAGATGGTTGCAGAGCAGGTTAAGGTTGAAAGCGGTTGCTGTTATATTCCGTCTGTTTCTCCGGATGAAAAAATAATTATTCCTCAGGTTGGAGGACTTCCTCCAATTCAAATGCCAAAGAGAGAGCTTTGTAAGATAATAGAGCCAAGAATGGCTGAGATTTTCTCAATGTTGAAGAAAGATTTGGACAGCAAACTTTCTCAAGGAACATTTGGCGGTGGAGTTGTTTTGGTCGGTGGCGGTTCGCTTCTTTCCGGAGTTACGGAACTTGCTTCCGAGATATTCAGAATGCAGGCCAGAATTGGTTTCCCTGAGGCTCTTTCCGGCCTTGACAGGTCATATATAAATCCAAAGTATACGACAGTACTTGGACTTTTGAAGACAGAGGCCCGCAAAGCCACAAATGCCGGTGGGGGCAGAGTAAAACAGGAAAAGAGAAAAACGAAGAAAGAAGGCTTGTTTGGTAAAATAGCAGGTTTCTTTAAGACGATAGTTTAGCAATATTATTGCAAGAGGATTTGAACATGGATTTTGGCATAATTGAAGATTTGTTACACGATGAGCAAACACCTCCTACCGATATCAAAGTAGTTGGCGTTGGCGGTGCCGGTGGTAACGCTGTAAACAGAATGATTGCAAGTGGTCTGAAAAAAGTCACTTTTGTGGCAATGAATACCGATGTCCAAGCTTTGCAACGTTCCAATGCCCAAGTAAGAATCCCCATTGGAAAAGAACTTACCGGCGGTCTTGGAGCCGGTGGTATTCCTGAGATGGGACAAAAAGCAGCAGAAGAAAGCAAAGATGAGATAAGAAGCCTTCTTGACGGCACAGATATGGTATTTATCACGGCCGGTATGGGTGGCGGAACCGGTACAGGAGCTGCTCCTGTTGTTGCAGAGATTGCCAAAGGGATGAACATCCTTACTGTTGCTGTTGTTACTACACCTTTTGCCTTTGAGGGCAGAAAGAAACTGCAATTTGCAAATGAAGGTATTGAGCGTCTTAGAAAACAAGTAGATACCCTTATTCTCATTCCAAACCAGTATCTTCTTAAGGTTGCTGAAAATAATACTCCAATTAAGCAGGCTTTCCTAATGGCCGATGACGTCTTGCGACAGGGAGTCCAGGGTATTTCAGAGCTTATCACGGAGCCCGGTGAAATAAATATTGACTTTGCTGATGTCAGAACTGTTATGAAAGGCAAAGGCGATGCCATCATGGGTATTGGTCTTGGAGAAGGTGCAAACAGGGCTGTTGATGCAGCAAGACAAGCTGTCAACAATCCTCTTCTTGAAAATGCAAAGATTGATGGAGCAAAGAGTGTTCTTGTCAACCTTACAGCAAGCGACGGTCTTACATTGCAGGAGTACCAGGATGTCGTTGAGATGATAACAGAAAACTGCGACCAGGATGCTTTGATTATTGCAGGCCAGGCATATAATCCTGATTTAGGTGACAAGGTAAAAGTTACTGTTGTTGCTACCGGATTTGAAAGAGAAACAGTCAGCGTTGATATTCCTGAGTTTGAAAAACCTAAAAAACGTTTTGACCAATTCTTGAATTCTTCCGACAACAAGATTTCTCAACCAAGCCAAGGCTCTTTGAGTGATACAGGATCTCAAGACAAGGCACAAAGAAAGCCTGAAGAGGTGGTTATTTCTGTCAACAGATGGCAAGATTTACAACAACAGTTAGGAAGAAGACAAACTCAAAATTCAGGTTCAAATGATTATTCTTTCCCTGCAATTTTGAGGTATCAGAAACAGGATGATGATAACAAGTAATGATTGTCGTTTTGATAATGAAATTCTTGATGACTTTTGTGAAAGTTTATTAATTGAAAGGCATGCATCCGGCGCTACAAGAGATTGCTATAGGCGCGAGATAGCATGCTTTTTGAATTTCTTGGAAGAAGAAAGTCTTTCATATGAGACTGTCAATACTTTACAAATACGTGAATTTCTTATTTGGAGATCAACTGACGGGGCCCAAAGTAAGGCTTTGTCTTCCCGTACTATGTCCAAAATAATTACATCTTTGAGAATGTTCTTTTTGTTTCTCATGAACAATCGCATAAGAGAAGATGATCCTACGGAGTTAATCCCAAATACAAAAGAGCCTAAAAACCTTCCCAAGGTTATTGATTACAACTCAGTTGAGAAAATACTGAATGTTATTGATACTTCAACGGATATAGGTTTTAGAGACAGAACAATGTTTGAGCTTATTTACTCCTGTGGCCTTAGAGTAAGTGAATGTGCAAATTTGAAAGTCAATAAGTTTTATCCTGAAGAAAAAAGGCTCATTGTACTTGGAAAAGGCAATAAAGAAAGAATGATTCCTGCCGGTGATGTTGCTGTTTTGTGGCTTACTTCTTATATCAAAGGGCCACGGGTATCAATTCTTGGCAAGCGCAAGTCTCAATACATGTTCGTTGACAGGCAAGAAGATTCAATCACAAGACAGGAAATTTGGAACAGGCTAAAATTTTATTGTGAAAAAGCCGGTGTTTATTCCAAAGTGCATACGTTAAGACATGGTTTTGCAACTCATTTGCTTCAAAATGGAGCCGATTTGAGGTCTGTTCAAGAGCTTTTGGGCCATAAGGACATTCGCACTACTGAGATATATACGCACATTGATACCAATGACTTGTTAAAAGCTTTTGACAAAGCGCATCCGGACTCTGGACATGATGATACTGAGAAATTGGTTTAGATTTCTTCAAAAAGCTCTAAAGGTTTAGAAATAAAGCCGCAATCTTAAAGATTCCTTCCCCAAAAACAAGCCCCAAAATGATTGCTGCAAAGACATCGCTTGGATAGTGTACATACAAATATAATCTGGAAAATGCAATTAAAAATGCAATTGTAAGTGCTATGGAGCCCAAGGCTGGAGATGCATGTAAAATAATCATTGCAGATGTTACAGATGTAAGTGTGTGACTGGATGGAAATGATGTATCTTTTGGATATTTTACAAGTAAAAATACATCTTGGTTTATGTTACATGGGCGATTTCGTTTAATAAAATGCTTTAATAAGAATTCGCCAAAAAATGATGCTACTCCCAATCCTACAGGAATTAGAAGTCCATATATTCTATATTTTTTCGTGCATAGAAAAATGAATGTGAACAATAGCCAAACCAAGCCGCCACTTCCTAAAGCTGTTATTTTTGGCATTAGAACATCAAGAAATGCGCAGTGTGTTTTTTCTTTTATCCAGTTAAGAATACGCCAGTCAATGTTTTTTTTGGTGGTTTCTATCTTATCCTTTGCTGTCATATTTTCGAACAATATATGGAATTTTGCATTATCACAAGCCTTTGTGAATGAAAAAGCACCTTTTTTGTACCTATTTAGTGTGGCTTGTAGAAGTTCTTAGGAACATTTACCGGCTTAAAGGAGGGCTTCATGATTCTTTCTGATTTGTCTCAAAGAGAGTATTTAAGAAGAATTTCCATTGGTCTTAATGACCAGCTTTCGTTGGAAGAAAGGAAGTCTCTTATTGAAAGCTGCAAAGATTTGTCGTGTTTGGAACGCACTGTTAAAGGTTTTAGGCTTTATATCAAAGAAGCTTGTGAAATTTCAAAGTGGCTAGAGCATGATAATCTTAGTTTTTATATTGAATACGGAGAAAAAGAGTATCCGTCTTTTGACGGGCTGTCACGTCATTTACCGTTTTTTCTTTTGGGAAAAGGTGCAGTGTCGTCTTTGCAAAACACGAGCCTTGGAATTATAGGAACAAGGGTTCCTGATTATGACGCTCTTCATGAGGCCTTCATGCTTGGGCTGGAAACTGCAGCAGAAAATATGACAGTAGTATCGGGCTTTGCTGAAGGAATTGACCAAGCTGCAATGAGAGGCGCTCTTGCTTTTGGTGGTTCTTGTGTTGGGGTTTTAGCGTGTGGGCATGCTGTTGAAT
>CAVGEF010000100.1:0-2311 GCA_963628205.1 Bacteroidaceae bacterium | reverse complement strand
TTTAGACTTAGAGAAGAAATTATAAAAAACGGTGGTTGCGTGTTAAGCCGTTTTTATCCAAGTTGTCCGTCTTATAAGAGCAATTTTGTTTCCAGAAATATGATTATTGCGGCATATTCGTCTGCTTTGATTGTGGTTCAAGCCCCTGAGAAATCAGGTTCGCTCATTACTTGTGATTATGCTTTGTCCATGGGAAAAGACGTCTATGTGGCTAAAGAGGGCGTTGGCAACAGTTATAAAAGAAAAGGAAGTTCCAAGTTGTTTTATGAAGGAGCCCCTGTAATTTCATCTTTGGGAGAAATTCCTTTTGATACATCCCGTAAGGCTTTTGCTGTTGCAAATACCTGTAAAGTGAATGAATGCAGTTCTTTCGAGCTTGAATCTTCCAAGTACGGTTCTTCCAAGAATGGTCCATTCAGGTTTGGTGACAGGTTGTACGTTGTTGACATTGTTGACAAATGATATAATCACATTATGCACAAAGAGTTTGAAAGAGAGCGTAGTGACAGTCTTGAAATTCAGGCCAAAAATCATGCTCTTATAGATGAATTTTTATCTTATCTTGAGAAAGTTCAGGGATATTCTGAAAAAACTATAATTTCTTATGCTCATGATCTCAAACGATTGGATGAATATATGACACGTAGAAATCTTTATGTTGGAGATATGGTTTTTGAAGATGCAAAAAGTTTTGTCTCCGGCTTGTATGATGAAAACTTAAGTGCTGCAACAATTAATAGAATTTTAAGCTCAAACAGGTCTTTTTTTCACAACTTATGCGAAACAGGCGTTATGAATGTCCAGCCGTTTAAGAGAGTAAAAGGAGCTAAAAAACAGCAAAAAATCCCAACGGTTCTTTCAAAAGAAGAAGTTGAAAGGATTTTGAATTACCCAATAAGTGATTATAAAACGGCCCTTGAAGTCACAATGTTCAATATTTTTTATTCTACGGGTTGCCGTTTAAGTGAAGTATTGAATATGCAACTGAAGGATGTAAATTTAGAAGAAAGAAAAATTCTTGTAACAGGTAAAGGCTCCAAGGAGCGCTATGTCTTTCTCACACCTCATACTGTTGAACTTATAAAATCATATTTGGTTCAAAGAGATGAAGTTCTTGAAAAAAACGGGATAGAAGACGAGGATTTTTTGCTTATAAATTCCAAAGGAAGGCATTTGCCTGTTTCGACTGTACATAGTATCTTTGACAAATACGGAGCAATGCTTGGTTTGACAAAAAAGTTTACTCCGCATGTTTTCAGGCATTCATTTGCCACGCATCTTCTTGATAACGATTTGGATATTAGAGTCGTACAGGTTTTGCTTGGTCATGAAAGTGTTGGAACAACGCAAATATACACGCATGTGACCAGCAAACGCTTGGAAGAAGTGTATAGAAGCAAACATCCCCACGGGAGGAAAGAAGAATGAGTTTTAGAGGAACAACGATTATTGCTGTTAAAAAAGACGGGAAAGTTGCAATTGCCGGAGACGGGCAAGTTACAAACGGCGACACAATCATGAAAGGTAATGCAAGAAAAGTCAGGCGCATTTTCCAAGATAAGATAATTATTGGTTTTGCAGGCGGTACGGCCGATGCTTTCACTCTTTTTGAATTGTTTGAGCAAAAACTCTCACAGGTAAACGGTGATTTGGAGAGAGCTGCCGTAAATCTTGCAAAAGAATGGAGAATGGACCGCAACTTAAGAAAACTTGAGGCTTTAATGCTTGCAAGCGATGGCAAAAGAATTTTCCTTGTAAGCGGTACGGGTGATGTTCTTGAACCTGAATATGATGCTATTGGTATTGGCAGCGGCGGAAATTATGCCGTAGCAGCAGCACGCGCATATTTGGATGGAAGTCCGGATCTCAATGCCAAAGAAATTGCCTTGAAGTCTTTGGAAATTGCAAGCTCAATTTGTATATATACCGATTCTAAATTTATTGTAGAGGAGGCTTAAAATGCCGGGTACAGATCTTGCTGTAGCAGAAAATAAAAATATTAAAAAAGATACATCTTCTAAAGTTTACAATCTTGATGAAATGGTTCCGTCAATGATTGTTTCTGAATTAAATAAATATGTCATTGGACAGGATAAGGCCAAACGCACCATTGCTGTTGCATTAAGAAACAGAGCAAGAAGAAAAATGCTTCCCGCTGAAATAAGAGAGGAAGTTTATCCTAAGAATATAATAATGATTGGACCTACAGGTGTAGGAAAAACAGAAATAGCAAGAAGAATAGCAAAACTCTCAAATGCTCCTTTTATTAAAGTTGAAGCAACAAAGTATACAGAGGTAGGCTATGTAGGCC
>CAVGEF010000099.1:15476-17654 GCA_963628205.1 Bacteroidaceae bacterium | reverse complement strand
GAAATAGAGACAGGAAGAAACGGTCATGTCATAGGAGGAATTTGGTTAAAGTTCAAACTTGAAGATGAAATTCTTCTTTATACAGGAGACACAACTGCAGACAGCTTGTTGCTCGAACGTGACGCTTTTCCTCAATGTACATACCTCATTTGTGACAGCGCTTATGCAAAAACTGTCATAGACCAAAAAGAGCAATATGAAAAGCTCTATACTCTTGAAAAAGAAACTCAAACAAAATGTGGCAAAGTTCTTTATCCTGTTCCTGCAAACGGCAGAGGCATAGATATTGCACTATATTTAGCATCAAAGGGGTGCAATATAAGCACAGACAGCGCAATTATAAATAATGCAGTTAAACTATATGAAAACAGGAAATGGATAAAAGAAAGTCCTCTTTGGCAGTATCTTGGCAAATTGCACGACTATGGTATTGATTACAACGGTTCTGTAATTGTGCCGGACGGAATGCTTACAAGTGCAAAATCTACCGGTGCATTTGACTTAATCAAGAAAAATCCCGCTTGTAAAACAGTTATTACCGGCCACGCAGCAAAAGGAACAATTGCAAGTTCTCTTTTTGATAAAACGTGGAAAGAAGAAAATAATGTGGAGCTTGAAAGCGTACAGGTTACAATTAAAGTACATCCTGACAAGGCCGATGTTATTCAAATATGCAAAACAACATGCCCAAAAAAGATTATGCTGTTTCATTCTGATTACAAAGAAGCTGTGCCTTTGATTGAAGAGCTGCAAAACATGGGATACGAAGTTATTTGCCATGTTCAGTCTTCTCCGGTTCTGCCGTGTGAAGACCTGTCTTGAGTACTTCAAGGTCCACTTGGTATTCATTAGGCGTTTTGCCCGTCAAATTCTTAAAAAGCTTGAAAAAGTACTGACGGTTTTGAATTCCAATCTTTTCCGTAAGGTCTTTGATTTTCATTTTAGGGTCAGTTAAAAGACGTTTTGCTTCTTCAACTCTGACTTTGTTAATATAACCTTGAACCGATATCCCAAGAGCATTTCTGAAAACACGAGCAAGATATGCTTCTGAAAGATTGAACTTGATTGAAAGATATTTTGTTGATAATTGCGGGTTTCTAAAATTAGCATCAATGTATTCAACAATAGCCTGTGCGCTTGTTTCCTGGCGGTTTTGTACCTTATCTTTTTGTTGTTGGGATATTGTTTGAAAATTCTCAATAAAGAAAGAATTGATTTCTTCCATGTTTGCAGGGGTGTCCAGCAAAGCCAAGAAAGCAGTATTTTCATTTTCATTTAACTTGGAGCTTTCGCCTTTGAGTTTTATAACAGCACCTGAGAAATTCAATAACGAGCGCCTTACTATTGGATATTTTTTGTTCTCCAATATCTTTACATATTCATGATATTCTTCAAGAGCTTTGCTTTTTTGACCTTTCTTAAGATAAGAAATAATGCCGGCTGTTTTTTCTGTTAAATCTGAAATTGAATGCTCTCTTTCTTTTTCTTGTGAAATATCAACTATATATATCTGAGGAGTTAAAAATCTTAAAAGATAGCGTTCTTTGATAAGAGCAAACGTACTTGGCAGTAAATTCCAATCACTGATTTCTTGCGAGTAAATGTTGTACATTTTGGGGAATAAAATCTCAAAGTTGGCTTTCAAATCATCAAAATCACGTTCTGTTGTAGGCTGAAGTAAAAAGAGCGTGAAGTCAGAGCCAAAAGATACACATTCATTATAAGTAACAGTGCTTTGAACAACGGAAAGAAGAGAAGAAATGTCAGATGAAGATGCAAGATAAAGTATTACAGGACAAGCAAATGCAATGCGCATTTTGCAGTTGTCCAAAAAAAGTTCGGGACTGTCGTATGCAATTTCTCCGGTAAGAATATCTCTAAGCAAGCTTTCCTTAAGTTTTTCACTCATGCTGCGGGTTGTTTTTCTTTCGTCTATGATGGTATCAATTCTTTTTTGAATAAGCTCAGATGCATTTCCGTTCTCATTGTCATCAAAATCATTTATCTCAGAAACTTTTTTTGAAACTCTTATGAATGGTATGTAAACCATACGGGTAACAAAAATGAACACGAATATGAGAAGAATTATAAAGAAACCAAGAATTATTGATGTAATGTGCTTGGTTGTGAGCATGTTGCCCATGATTTCATCTTGTGCCATTATTTTAACAAAAATCC
>CAVGEF010000099.1:0-15466 GCA_963628205.1 Bacteroidaceae bacterium | reverse complement strand
CATACATAGTCATCGGCTTTGCCTTTTTCTACTACGTGGCCGGAGTTTTTCTTTTCGTTGGCCAAAATTTGGGAAATGACGTCTTGTTTCAGGCTGTCGTTTTTCAAAATTTCGCTGTCACCGGGGTTTTCATAAATAATTTGTCCCTTGGTATCAATAATGAAAGATGTATCGCCTGCACTGCCTGCAAAATACAGCTTGGCAAAATTTGACGATTTCAAATTCAACAAAATTGCGTTGTTGGATATTGTGTTGGAGGCCCCTATTTCATAGTACATGAAAGAGTAAAGATCTGAGTCAATGTAGCCTGTTGATGTATAAGTTTTTCTGGGAATCAAAGTCAGGCGGGTATCGTTGTTGCGTTTTTTGAAGATATCAACTGCAACAGTGTCTTTGAAATTGTCTATTGTGTCGCTCACAGCTCCATATTGCAAAGTGCTGTAAATGTAGCCGTTGTTTTCGTTATATACGTATATTGAATCAACAATTGAAGTCGTGGCTGTTATGGAATTGAGTTTTCTAATGCCCTCTATTACTTCCATATTTGTAAGGTTTGTATTTTCACGAAGCTTTTTGATTGTAGAGTCGTAAAAAACCTGGTTGGAAATATCTATGAGGATTTCATCGGCAAAAAAGGTGGAAGCATCAACGTGGTTAATGAAAAAGACTGTTTGATCCTCTATGGCTTTTACCAAAGATTGTTGATATTGGGAAAACAGTATTGCAAACATCACAAGAATAAAAACCAACGCCAGGAGAATTGGACCAATAAAAAAGGCCGATACCTTTGAGGCAGGATTCAGTTTCTTTTTCATCTTTTCCTTACTTTGCATATTTTTATCGACTTTTCATCAAATTTCATTTTTATTGCATAGTATCACAGCAAGAGGCAACGTAAAAGGCAAAAAGAATAAAATTCGAACATATCAAATCAAGTCACTATTTCGTACTTTCGTCAACAACAAGGTGCTTTTATACTTCACAATGAGAAAAGGCGGTTGCCAATAAGGCAATGCGCAATCAAACAGTTGGCACACCAATAAAATAGGAGGGTTAGCCATGAAAAAACTATTTTCAGTTGTTTTTGTTTCATTACTGCTTTGCTCAATGCTTTTTGCAGCAGGAGGCAAAGAAAGCTCAACTCAAACACAAAGCACAGAACAAGATACTTCTTATAGCGGAACTGTTATGCTTTATTCTTCAACAGGAGAGGATGTAATTCTTGCTCTCAAGGAAGCATTTGAAGCCAAATATCCAAATGTAAAGCTCGACTACTATTCAGCAACATCCGGAAAATGTGTAACAAAGCTTTCAACAGAGTTCCAGACAAATTCTGTAACTTGCGACGTTGCATGGCTTGCTGACCCGTCAGCTATGATTAAACTCAAGGCCGATAATCACCTTGTCCAGTATTTCTCCCCTTATGCAGAGAACATGGATGCAAAATTCAAAGATCCTGACGGTTACTACACAGGTGCAAGACTTTTGATTATGGGAATTACCTACAGCACAATCGCCTGCAGTGACGCAGAAGCTCCTTATGATTACCTTGACCTCTTGGCAGACAACTTCAAAGGACAACTTGTTATGTCTGACCCAACAGGAAGCGGTTCAACAAAGGCTCTCGTTTATGCTCTTTCAAATAACTCCAAGTACGGATGGTCATATTTTGAAAAGCTTGCAGCTATGGGAACAGAACTACAGTCAAGTTCCGGTGCTGTAAACAACGCTGTTGCAGCAGGTTCTTACAAGATTGCTTTTGGTGTTGACTACAACACAAAGAACCTCATGGACCAGGGTTCTCCTCTTGGTTGGCATGATACAACAGACATTGTTGCTGTTCCTTGCCCAATTGGTATCCCAACAGGTGCTCCTCATGAAGAACTTGCAAAACTTCTTTATGACTTCATCCTTGATCCTAACGGCGGACAGGCAATTCTTACACAAAAGAACATTGCTCCGGTCGTAGACGGTGTTAAGCTTCCGGAAGGCATGCTCACAGCCAGTGAGATTGCAGAAAAAGCTCTCCCTATTGACTGGGAAGACCTTGCTGTTGTTTCAAACGACCTTTTGGATAAATTCAATTCCTACTTCAAGAAGTAAGGACCTTTATTTTCAAAGCCGGGGTGGATTTTGAACAATCTCCCTGGCTTTTTATTTTTTATCATAGGGAGTTTCTCATGAACAAAGTTGAACTTAAGGGCATTACTGTACACTATGGAGAACATACTGTCCTTGAAGATTTTTCTCTTACTGTAAAAGCAGGCCAAATAATTGGTATTGTTGGACCTTCCGGTTGCGGTAAGACAACAATAGTCAGGTCAATTTGTGGCTTTATCAATCCTGAAAAAGGAGAAGTTCTCATTGACGACAAGATTGTTTACTCAAAAACCGGAAGAATAAATGTTCCCCCTGAGATGAGAAAAATTGGTGTTGTTTTCCAGGATTATGCAGTTTGGCCTCATCTTTCTACTTATGACAATGTTTCGTACCCGTTAAAGAAGAGAAAAACCCCAAAAGAACAAATTCCGGGAATTGTAGAAGAAGCATTGGAACAGGTTAACATGGTGGGATACGAAAAGTATCTTCCTTCCCAGCTCTCCGGAGGACAGCAACAAAGAGTTGCCATTGCACGTGCACTTACTACCTCAAGCGACTTCCTTATTATGGATGAGCCCATTACCAATCTTGATGCTAAATTAAGAGAGCAAATGCTTGTAGAAATTAGAATGTTGCAGGAAAGATTGGGTACAACAATCATTTACATAACACATGACCAAGAAGCTGCAATGCAACTTTGTGATGAAATTGTAATTCTTAACGACAACGGAAGCATTGCTCAAATTGGCACTGACGAAGAAATTATTAAAAATCCGGCAAATAAATTTGTATTCCAGTTCATTGGTGTTTCAAATTTCCTGCCAACATTCATAAAAGACGGCAAATGTTATCTTTCTCTTAAAGACGACATTCTCTTGGAAGATAAAATTCCTCAAGATTATCCAAAAGGCAAAACAAAAGCATTATTAGGTGTAAGGCCAATGGATATTGTTTTTGATGATAATTCACCTATAAAAGCAAAAATTGTACAGGCAACATTTTTAGGCAATATTTATTCCTATTTCATTTCTTTAGGAGATAAAGAATACAGAGTACAGCGTATTGCATCCGGTGAAGCAAATGATGACAGGTACAAAGAAGACCTAACAGTAGGCGTTAAGTTTGTGAATGTAAAATATTTTGACATGGAGGAAAGTGTATGACAGCTGTTCGAAACAAAGATTTCCTCAAATTAGAAGGCAAAAGAATTTTCTCTTTGGATAAACTCATGACAATTTTGTGTTATGTAGCTCTTATCACGGTAGTCATTCTTCCTGTCGTAATGATTTTCTATTATGCATTTTGGGATGGCTCAAAGATTGATTTTGACATGTTTGTCAAAGTTCTGACACAGCAAGGAAACTTGAAAGCTATTAAAAATACAGTCGTAATTGCAATCTTTACAACGGCCATTGCAACAGTGGTTGGAGTCTTCTTTGCATGGCTTTTGGGAAGAAGCGACATCCCTCTTAAAGGGCTTATGAAGTTTTTGTTTTCAATCCCGTTTATGATTCCTCCGTTTTTGGCAGCTATGTCTTGGGATATGATGTTCTCCGGTCGTGGCGGATATGTAAACAGACTTCTAATGTCAATTTTCCACTTGTCTTCTGCTCCATTTAACATTAACTCTGTTGCCGGAATTATAGTAATTGAAGTTGTTTACTATTTCCCGTTTGTTTACATGCAGGTAGTAAGTGCTCTTGAAAGAATGGACCCAACACTGGAAGAAAGTGCCAGGATTGCAGGGGCCGGACAGCTTTATGTCATTAGAAAAATCACTATTCCTTTGACAATTCCTGCAATCTCTTCCGGAATGTTGCTCATTCTTATTACATCTCTTTCAAACTACGGAATTCCTGCAATGCTGGGGTTCTCTCAAAACATCTTCACGCTTCCGACAATGATAGTAGAACTTATGAACAGAGCAGGCGGAAGTTTTGAAGGGATAAGAGAATCTGCAGCAATGTCCATTGTTCTTGTAGTAGTTGTTGCAATTGCACTTTGGGGGCAAAAAAAACTTACAAGCCGTGGCAGCTACGATATTATCAAAGGAAAATCAATGCGCCCAATGCTCATAAAGCTACGCGGTGCAAAGTATCCTCTTCTTGTATTCTCATTAATCTTCCTTTTGCTCGTTGTTGTTGCTCCAATTGTAATGATTTTATTGATTAGTTTCGTAAAAGCATATGGACTTCCATTTACAGCAGAGAACATGACACTTGCCAATTACAAGCGAATTTTTGTAGGCAATATCATGGTAAGCGATTCTGTGAGAAACTCACTTTTCCTGGCTTTCTCTGCCGGCCTTATATGTCTTGTTCTTGGTACAATGCTTGCATACGTTGTTAACAGAATCAAACCAAAAGGAGGTACAGTTCTTGAAATGATGGCTGTTCTTCCTTACTCTTTGCCGGGAACTGTCATGGCAATAGGCTGTATGTTGGCTTGGTCCGGAGCATTCTTTGGAATCACATTATACAACACAATTTGGATTATTCTTGTAGCTTATATAGCCCGATACCTCTCGTATGTTCTCAAGTCAAGTTCCGCAGCATTACAGCAGGTTCACTATTCACTGGAAGAAGCTGCCCGTTCTTGCGGGGCCTCTCACATGGAAACACTGAAAGATGTGACACTTCCTCTAATCAAGCCGGCTATGATATCGGGTTTCTTCTTGGTTTTCTTGCCTTGTATGAGAGAGCTCACAACGTCAATTCTCCTATACGGTCCAAACAGCAGAACACTTGGAGTTGCAATTTATCAGTTAAGAATAAATGGCTATATCACGCAAGCTGCGGCGCTGTCGGTTGTTACAATTACGCTCATTATTATTTGTAACAATCTTGTTAAGTTTGTCATTAGAGACAGAAGGAGAAAGTAATATGAAGCAAATAGTTTTGGAACATGTTACTAAGTCATTTACAACAAAAGCTCTTGGAACAGTTGTTGCCGTTGACGATTTCAATCTTGAAATTGAAAAAGGAGAATGTTTCTCTTTCTTAGGGCCTTCAGGTTGTGGGAAAACAACAACTCTTAGAATGATTGCCGGTTTTGAGGATTTAACAGAAGGCTCAATCTATCTTGGTGACAAGCTGGTGTCCGACAAAAAGAAAAATATTTACATACCACCGGAAAAACGAGATTTAGGCATGGTCTTTCAGGCTTTTGCCGTATGGCCACATCTTAATGTTTTTGACAATGTAGCATTTCCTTTGAAAGTGAAAAGAATGCCCAAAAGTGAAATAGTTGAAAAAGTCACACAAGCTTTGCAATACTGTAATCTCAGCGGGCTTGAAAAAGAGTACCCGTCTAATCTTTCCGGAGGACAGCAACAAAGAATTGCTCTTGCTCGTTCTATTGTTGTTAATCCCGATGTCCTGCTTCTTGACGAGCCTCTTTCAAATTTGGACCCGCATCTTAGAGAGTCCATGAGATTTGAGATTAAGAGGCTTCAGAAACAGTTTGGCTTTACTATCATATTCGTAACGCACGACCAGGCTGAGGCAATGGCTCTTTCTGACAGAATACTTGTTATGGATATGGGACATATCCAGCAAATAGGAACTCCTCAGGCATTGTATCGCCATCCTGTAAACAGGTTTGTGCATAGTTTCTTGGGACAATCCAATTTTACAAATGTTACAATCAAAGATGGCAAAGTTTATCCTACAGGTGACAAAAATAACGTCATTTACGAAGACAGCTCTCTTTTGGACAGCAGTGCAAAGGTCATGGCCACACGCCCTAACTCAATTGAACTTAACAGAGAAAGTGGCTACCCCTCTACGATTATCAAACGCACATTCAAGACCGATTTTGCAGAGTATTTGGTTAAGGCCGGAGACGAAACACTTTTGGTGCAAACTCCACACAGAAATATTTTCAATAGCGGAGAGAAATGTTTTGTACGCATAAACGAGCCTGCATGGTATGATCCTGAAAACCAAGAAGAAAAAGATGAGCGTGAGCGTAGAAATACTGTTTAATTTTACGAGGTTTTTGCAAAATGGAAATGACAAACGATAAAGCACAAGACAGAGGTGCAAATGCTTTAATAAAGCTCGTACAACAAGAGTATGAAAAAGGAATTGATGATTATCACATGACTGCGCTTAAAGCAAAAAGTGGAGGCTCCATCTCAAACGGTGACAGCGTAGTTTTTTGCTGTCGCAGAGGTGAGCGGGAGATTGAACTTACCGATATGTTTGTAAATTCTTCTTTCGATAAAGTTCCCCGCCATTTTCTTGACGACCTTTATTTTGTGCTTCTTACTCAATACCATGAGAAGTTTATGTCATATCCTATTGCTTTTGCACCTCTTCATGTTCATGAACCTCTTGCGCAAGTATTGGCAGAAAACGGCAAAAAGCAATTTCATATTGCGGAGTCTCAAAAGTATGCTCATGTAACATTTTTCTTCAACGGAGGAGAAAACAAACCTTTTGAGAAGGAAGTTGACTATTGTATTCCCTCTCCAAAAGGTATTCCTTTTGATGAAAAACCGGAGCTTTCTCTTGTTCAGGTTGCAAATGAAGTTATAGAAGAACTGGGAAAATTTGATTTTATTGTTGTCAATTTTGCAAACGGTGATGTTATTGGGCACACTTCAAACAAAGATGCAAAAATCAAAGCATGCAAAGCTGTAAGTGAAAACTTGGAAAGGATAGTGAAAGCAGCTCAGGAAAAAGACTATGTTGTTGCCATAACAGCTGACCATGGTAATATTGAAACTCTTTACACAAAAAACGGCACACCTCATGTTGCGCATACTACCAACAAAGTTGCTTTCTTTTTAATCGATGGGAAGAAGAACGGTAATATAGGTCTAAAAGATGGAGCTCTTAGAGATGTTGCACCTACAATTTTAGATGTCATGGGAATAAAAAAGCCGGCTTTAATGGAAGGAAGTTCTTTGGCTTATAATTACGACTTTGGACAAAACAGGAAGGCTATCTTGGTTATTTTGGATGGCTGGGGGCTTGGAACGGGCGATGACAATGATGCAATTTACCTTGCTTCAACGCCGTATTGGGACAGTCTTCTTTCTCATGTTTCGTATGCCAAACTTGACGCCAGCGGTAAATTTGTAGGTCTTGGAGAGGGAAAGCCGGGTAATTCTGAGGCCGGGCACATGAATCTTGGAGCCGGACGTTGTGTTATCCAGGATGATATTAGAATTGATAAGGCTATTGAAGATGGCACGTTTGAAAATAATCCGGTTTTAATTGAGGCTGTAAAACGTTCCGTTGAGAAGAAAAAAGCATTGCACTTGTTGACGTATCTTACTTATAAATCTTCACATGGTAGTATGAATTATGCTGTAGCTATTTGTAAGATAGCAAAGAAATTAGGACAAGATAAAGTTTTTCTTCACATAATTTTCGACGGTCGTTCCACAGAGCCCGGCAGCGCTCCAACGCTTTTGAAAGAGCTTGAAGAAAAACTTAATAAAGTTGGAGTAGGTCAAATTGTTGACGGTATTGGTCGCGGTTTTGCACTGGATCGTGACAACAATTGGCAAAATGTAAAACTTGCCTACGACCTTTTCACTGAGAAATAAAGCTCTCTAATGAGGTTTTTGCAAAACTGCTTTCATGTATCTTAGTTTTGCCTTTGCAAAGTGAGACTTTTACTCTTCACAATCAAAAATGGCTTTATTTTTGATGTATTTGCTAAAGTTATCTTTCCATTTGTGATGAATTTCGCAATCATCATATGCGCATAAAGCATCTTTATCCATTGTGATTTCAATCATGAAATCGTACCTGTTTGGGCGGTCAATGCAAGAAGAGTTGACACTAACGGCTTTTATGCCATCTTCTTGTGTAATGGGAGCAAAGAGTTCTCGTGCACTTGCAATGATTTCTTCTTTCTCTTTTTTGCTTAAAGTTTCATTGAGTTTAACAATTATAAAATGGCGCATACAATCTCCAATTAAGGTTCATATAAAATTCTTAAAAAAAGGGACCTTGTCAAAAGTCTAGACTTTTGCAACAGTCCCTTTTTCAATGAGTTTTGGCAAAAAGTGCGTTCTAAAGGCAATTTGCCAAAATCTCAAATAATTAAACTTACTTGTTCAAAGCTTGGTCAACTGCAACAGCTACTGCAACGGTAGCTCCAACCATTGGGTTATTACCCATACCAAGGAAACCCATCATTTCAACGTGAGCCGGAACAGAAGAAGAGCCGGCAAATTGAGCATCGGAATGCATTCTGCCCATGGTATCAGTCATGCCATAAGAAGCAGGACCTGCTGCCATGTTGTCCGGGTGAAGAGTTCTTCCTGTACCGCCGCCGGATGCAACAGAGAAGTATTTCTTGCCTTGCTCAATACATTCTTTCTTGTATGTTCCTGCTACAGGATGCTGGAAGCGGGTTGGGTTGGTTGAGTTCCCTGTGATGGAAACATCTACACCTTCATGATGCATAATAGCAACGCCTTCACGGACATCGTCTGCGCCATAACAACGGACTGCAGCTCTTTCGCCCTTTGAGTACGCAATTTCACGAACAATGTTCAGTTTTCCTGTGTAGTAGTCAAACTGTGTTTGAACATAAGTGAAACCGTTAATTCTGCTGATAATTTGTGCGGCATCTTTTCCAAGACCGTTAAGAATAACTCTAAGGGGTTCTTTTCTTGCTTTGTTGGCATTCTTTACAATACCAATGGCGCCTTCTGCTGCTGCAAAACTTTCGTGACCGGCAAGGAATGCAAAACATTTTGTTTCATCTCTGAGAAGCATTGCTCCAAGATTTCCATGACCAATGCCTACTTTTCTGTCGTCTGCAACGGAACCGGCAATACAAAAACTTTGAAGACCAATACCAATAGCCTCTGCGGCTTCAGCAGCTGTTTTCACGCCTTTTTTGATGGCAATGGCAGCCCCAACAGTATAAGCCCAACCTGCGTTGTCAAATGCAATTGGCTGAATACCCTTTACGATATCGTAAGGGTCAAAACCGTGGTCTTTGCAAATTTGGCGGCACTCTTCAATACTCTTAATTCCATACTGTGCGATGACTTCGTTTATATGGTCTACTCTTCTTTCGTAACTTTCAAATAAAGCCATGTCAGTCCTCCTTACTCGTGCCTTGGATCAATATATTTTGCGGCATCGTCCCACTGACCATAATGGCCCTTGGCTTTTTCAAGTGCTTCGTTTCCACTGAGGCCCTGTTTGATGAATTCCATCATTTTTCCCATGTTAACGAACTCATATCCAATAATCTCATCTTGAGCATTAAGAGCAATTCTTGTTACATAGCCTTCTGCAAGCTCAAGGTATCTTGGGCCTTTCTCTTTTGTTGCATACATTGTGCCAATTTGAGATCTGAGACCTTTTCCAAGATCCTCAAGACCGCCACCAATTGGAAGACCGCCTTCAGAGAAAGCTGTTTGGCTTCTTCCATAGACGATTTGAAGAAAAAGTTCTCTCATTGCGGTATTAATTGCATCGCAAACAAGGTCTGTATTCAAAGCCTCAAGGATAGTTTTTCCAATGAGGATTTCTGAAGCCATAGCTGCTGAGTGGGTCATACCGGAGCATCCAATGGTCTCAACAAGGGCTTCTTCAATGATTCCATCTTTAATGTTAAGCGTAAGCTTACAGGCGCCCTGCTGTGGAGCACACCAACCAACTCCGTGAGTAAGTCCGCTGATGTCTTTGATTTCCTTGGCCTGTACCCATTTTCCTTCTTCCGGAATTGGAGCAGGACCATGATATGCACCCTTGGCAACAGGACACATATGCTGTACTTCTGTAGTATAGATCATCCAAAATCCTCCTGATTTCGTTTTCACTTTTGATTGTACAAAATTTACCACAAAACAGCATTTATGTCTAAGGAATGGAAAGGCAAAGAGATAAAATCATTTAGAATTATTTAGAAAACAAGCCCTTTAGTGCTCCCGCTCTTTGAAAGAATGTGTTTTTACATTATCTTTTTATGTGCAGGTTTTATGTGCATGATTTATATGCAAAAGCAAAACCAAGATTTATGAAGACTGTTTTGAAAAACCTCTTTAGAGTGTTTTGGAAAAAGGAGCTTTTAAGGGCATGGAAGTACAACAACTGGTACAAAAACAACGTAATTTCTTTGAAACGGGAGCAACGCTTGATGTTCAATACAGAATTGAGGCCTTAAAAAAACTCAAGAAAGCAATTCAAGACCATGAAGATGATATAAACAGCGCATTATATAAAGACTTACGCAAAAGTACTCTTGAGTCATATATGACAGAAACCGGAATGGTTTTGGATGAAATAGGGTATGCTTTGGGACATGTAAGAAAATGGAGTAAAAGACATAAAGTAAAAACTCCAATTGCACAATTTCTCTCAAAAAGTTTTGTTGTCCCTGAGCCTTATGGAGTAGTTCTTATCATGGCACCGTGGAATTATCCTGTGCAGTTGTGTCTTGAGCCGCTTGTTGGCGCCATAGCTGCCGGCAATACAGCTATTGTAAAACCAAGTGCATATGCTCCAAATGTAAGTTCTTGTCTTGCCTCTCTCATAGAAGAAGTATTTGAAAAACAGTATGTGGCTGTAATTGAGGGAGGACGCGAGCAAAACACTGCTCTTTTGGGGGAAAAGTTTGACTATATATTTTTTACGGGAAGTGAAGCTGTTGGAAAAATCGTTATGGAAAAAGCTTCAAAACATTTAACTCCTGTAAGCCTTGAGCTTGGAGGTAAAAGCCCTGTTATTGTAGATAAAACAGCCAATTTGCAAATTGCTGCACGAAGGCTTGCATTTGGAAAATACTTGAATGCGGGACAAACGTGCGTTGCCCCTGATTATCTTGTTATAGACAAAAGCGTAAAAGAAAAATTTCTTGAATATTACAAACAAAGCGTAGAGCAGTTTTTTCCAAATGCGAATTTTTCAAACATGCCGGTCATTGTGAATGAAAAACACTTTAACCGTCTTATGAATGTTCTTGATGCCTCAAAAGCGCAAGGTGCGCATGCTTTTATTGGCTGTGCCGGCGATATAAGCACTCGTTTTATTGAGCCTACGGTTCTTGTAGATGTAGATTTTGAAAACCCTATTATGGAAGAAGAAATATTTGGTCCAATTTTACCTGTAATAGAAGTTGAGGACTTAACAGCTAATTTGCAGGATGTTTTAGACAAAATAAGAAAAAGGCCAAAGCCTCTTGCTTTGTATTTGTTTTCAAATGATAAAGAAGTTCAGAATAAGATTTTAGAGAGTGTTCCTTATGGAGGCGGGTGTATAAACGACACAATAATTCATTTGGCAACTCCCTATATGGGATTTGGAGGTGTAGGTGAAAGCGGTATGGGAAGTTACCACGGCAAAAGAAGTTTTGATACTTTCACACACTACAAAAGTATTGTGAAGAAATCTAATGTAATAGACCTTCCAATGAGGTATCATCCATATTCAAAAGAAAAATTGAATCTTATCAAGAAGTTCTTGAAGTAGTGCAAAAACCTCTATACAGAACAAAAAAGAAGTTAGAAGGAATTTATGAAAAGAGTATTTGTCATTGGTGCATCAAACATGGATATTTGTGCAAAAAGTGATATGTCCATAATAGCTGAAGACTCAAATATTGGAAAAGTTAGCACCGCATCTGGTGGAGTGGGGCGTAACATTGCCGTAGCTTTGAAATATTTGGGATTTGATGTTTTGTTTCTTACAGCTATTGCAAATGATACTTTTGGGCGCAGTATTTTATCATCTCTTGAGAATTGCGGTATTGAGACAGTTTTACCTTTATTGGGAAGTTCAACTGACATTTCCAGTCTTGCTAAGTCTAATCTTAGTAATGCTAATCTCAATAACTCTAATCTTAGAACCGGAGTGTATTCTTATATTTTAGATTGCAATGGAGCTCTTTGCTGTGGAATAAACGACATGAGCATAAATGAAGAGTTAAAACCGGAGATTGTTTTGCAACATAACAATGTTCTAAAAGAGGCAAGCTATGTTGTTTTTGAGACTAATATTCCACAAGAGACTATCAAAGTACTTGGAGAACTTGCTTCACAATCCGGCGAAGATATGAAGAATATGAAACTTGTAGCTGACTGCGTTTCAATTTCCAAATGTAAAAAGCTATTGCCAATACTTGATAGTTTATATCTTCTCAAAGCAAATTATCAGGAAGCATGTACGTTGGTGAATGTAGAAAGCAGTGGTCCAAAAGACCCTAAGGCTATTGCTCAAAAACTTGCAGGACTGGGTTTGCAACGTGGGATAATAACACTTGGAAAAGACGGTGCTTTTTGTTTTGAATGTCATGGATTTGAAAATGGCGGACTTGAATGGTATAGAGTTTTACCACCATTTGGAGCGGATGTAATTAACACTAACGGTTGTGGAGATGTACTTCTTTCCGGTTTCTTAAAAGCCTTGTCAAAAGGAGAGAGCTTAAAGAGTGCTCTTGAAAGCGGACAACATGCAGCCAGTATAAATGCAAAAAGCAATGATGCTGTATCAAGGGAGCTTCAAACACTTTGCTAATGATGGTCAAATTGTTATACTGTCGTTTCCGAAAGGTTCTGGAAAAACCCTAAAGATAAAACAAACTCTAAAGCAAACGAGGTGCTTATGAACATGAATAATTTTAATCAATTTCTTAGCTTTTCACCTGAAGTAAAAGATGCAATGGAAAAAGGAAAACCAATTGTAGCTTTGGAAAGTACAATCATAAGTCATGGAATGCCTTATCCAAAGAATGTTGAAACGGCAATTGCTGTTGAAAGAACAATAAGAGAAAACGGAGCTGTCCCTGCTACAATTGCAATAATTAAAGGTCGTTTAATGGTTGGTCTTACACCTGAAGAGCTGGAGTATTTTGGTAAAAAGGGCACTGCTATTTCAAAAGTAAGTCGCAGAGACATCCCTGTCATAGTTGCCAAGGGGGAAGACGGAGCCACAACCGTTGCAGCTACAATGATAATTGCACATTTAGCTGGTATTCAAGTTTTTGCAACAGGCGGTATTGGCGGAGTTCATAGAGGTGCTGAAAAAACTATGGATATATCGGCTGACTTAGACGAATTTTCAAAGACATCGGTCCTTGTCGTGTGTGCCGGAGCAAAAGCCATCTTGGATTTGAATCTTACAATGGAATATTTGGAGACCAAGGGCGTTCCGGTTTTTGCTTATCAAACAGACGAACTTCCCGCTTTTTATACAAGAAAAAGCGGCATAAAAACACCGTTTAGAGCAGACAGTGCAAAAGAGCTTGCACGCATATGGAAAGCAAAAACTTCTCTTGATATGAACGGCGGTATAATTGTTGCAAATCCAATTCCGGAGCAATATAGCATGGACAACAAGCGCATAAATGATGCAATTGACGAGGCTATTTGCGAGATGAAAAAGCTTGGTATTCATGGCAAAGAAACTACTCCTTACCTGTTGGATAAAATTCAAAAAATCACAGGTGGAGACAGTCTCAATTCCAATATTAAGCTTGTTCTCAACAACGCGGCATTGGCTGCCCAAATTGCCAAAGAACTGGTATAAGGTCCTAAAATGGCAAAACAATGCCCTCTTGCCGGTTCCTGTGGCGGGTGTCAGCTAAATGGCGTAAAATACTCAAATCAACTTGCAAGAAAACAAGAATATGTGTGCTCTTTGATTGGCAGTTTTGGTCCGGTTGCGCCCATATTGGGTATGGAGAACCCGTTCCATTACAGAAACAAAGTGCAATCGGTCTTTGGCCTTAATACAAAAGGCTCAATAATAAACGGTATTTACCGCCAAGGCACACATAAACTTATTCCCGTGCGCGATTGCATGATTGAAGACGTTGAAGCCTCTTCCATACTGAACACAATACGTGAATTGGCAAAATCCAGGGGCCTTGAACCATACGACGAAGATCTTGGCACCGGAGCCTTACGGCATGTTCTCATAAGACGAGCCTTCAATACAAACCAAACGCTTGTCGTACTTGTAAGCGGCTCGCCAAAATTCAGGCCCAAAGACTCATTTGCACTTGAACTTGTACGAAAACATAAGTCTATAAAGGGCGTACTCGTCCATTTGAACAATGAAAAAACCTCCATGGTACTAGGCGATGGCCCGTGCAAACTCATTTGGGGGCAAAGCTGGATTGAAGATGAAATGTGCGGATTGCGTTTTCGTATCTCGGCAAAAAGTTTCTACCAAGTCAATCCTTCCCAAGCAGCCAAATTATACACAATTGCAATGCGAATGGCCCGTTTATCCAAGACCGATACCGTCGTAGATGCCTATTGCGGAACCGGCACCATTGGTCTTATTGCTTCCTCTTGGGGTGCAGGTAAAATCATTGGCATAGAACTCAACGAAAGTGCAATATCCGATGCCAACGAAAATGCAGCTCTCAATGGCATCTCAAATGCAACCTTTATATGTGGAGATGCAAGTGAAGTCTTAAAATCCATGTCAAAAGGTCATCTATGGCTAAATCAAGAAGGCAGCAGTCTTGTAGGCATTGACCCCGTCTCCAAAGCCGGCTACGCGCAAATTTCCAAAGTCGATGTTCTTTTTATGGATCCTCCCCGTAGTGGAAGTGACGAGCGTTTTCTCTCAGCGGTCATAAAGCTTTCTCCTAAAACGATAGTCTACATCTCATGCAACATTCAAACTTTAGCACGAGATCTTCGCTATTTGACCTCTTTTGGGCCATATAAAATGTATGGAGCGCAGCCTGTGGATATGTTCCCCCAAACCTCTCACATCGAGACAGTCGCACTTCTAACTAGACAATAACTGTGTCACTGCGCTTAAGCCATGCAACAAAGCATTGTCTTTCGCTTGTTCCTTGTTCTTGTCTGTTCTCAATGCTCCTTACAGTCGCTCTACTAACGCATGTATAACTGCGTCACTGCATTCGAGCCGTATTGATGAATACTGTCTCTCATTTGCTTCTTGTTCTTACCCGTTATTAGAGCTCTCTACGGTCGTGTTAATGTCGAGGGTATGAACGCACACCAAAATATCATTTTAACGCACAACAACTTATTAATAGGCTATCGTTTGGAAGTGTAGGATAGCCTGAAAGCCCCTCAATTTCCGTCAGGTTCTGGAAACCTATCGAAACACAAAACGTGTTACCAAAAAACCATGTAACACCGTCAAAAACTTTGGTAATGAAATTTTGATTGATTTAATACTGGGGGGGGGTATAGTAAAATTGTTGGGAATTGAACTGACCCCTCAAAAATTGGACAGTCAATTTTGAGATTTTTTCAGAATGGGTTTTTGAGAAACCTCTGTAGTAAATAAAAAAATGGAACAAAGTTCCAAAGGGAGAAAAGATGAAAAAGAATTTATTAATTGTTTTCATGTGCGCTTTAATGGTCTTTATTGCTGTCTCATGTGAGGAGCCTCATACACAT
>CAVGEF010000098.1:1768-3167 GCA_963628205.1 Bacteroidaceae bacterium | reverse complement strand
GCTATGTAGGCCGTGACGTTGAGTCTATGGTTCGCGACCTCATGGGCAGTGCTGTTCTCATGGTTAAACACGAACTTGCTGCAAAGAATGAAGAGTTTGTGAAAGCCAGAGTAGAAGAGCGTCTTTTGGACATTCTTATTCCAAACCTGAACAAGAATGCAAATGCAGATGAGTCTTTTGAGAATGCAAGGACATCGGCCCGTGAGCAGTTAAGACAACAGCTCAGGGATGGCAACTTAGAGGATAAAGAAGTTGAGATTACAAATCAAATGTCAGCTCCAAAAGTTGGTATTGAACTTATGGGAGGCTCAATGGATGATATCCAAAATGCAATGAATAGCCTTGGTTCAATATTCCAAAATGCTCAGAACCCGCGCAAGCGCAGAAAAGTAACCATCAAACGTGCCCGTGAAATTTTCATGGAAGAAGAGATGGAGCGCAGCGTTGACCAGGATAAGGCAATTGATATTGCAAAAGAGCGTACTGAGCAAATGGGAATCATCTTCATAGATGAAATTGACAAGATTGCAGGTAAAAACAGTTCTTCATCCAGTCCCGACGTTTCACGGGAAGGTGTCCAAAGGGATATATTGCCAATTGTTGAAGGTACAAAAGTTAACACAAAGTGGGGCGTTATTGATACATCGCACATACTCTTTATAGCAGCTGGTGCTTTTCATGTTTCAAAACCAAGTGACTTGATTCCTGAGCTCCAGGGCCGTTTCCCTCTTAGAGTAGAACTTGAAGATTTGACTGCCGATGATTTTTGCAGGATTCTTAAAGAACCTGAGAACGCAATAACAATTCAATATCATGAGCTTCTTAAAACAGAGGGCGTTGATGTAATTTTTACAGATGAAGCTATTAAGCGTATCAGTGAAATTGCCTATGAAGTTAATTCTACAACAGAGAATATTGGAGCAAGAAGATTGTATACAATAATGGAAATTCTTCTTGAAGAATTAAGCTTTAGCGCAGATGAGCTTAAAGGTCAGACTATAACAATTACCCCTGATTACGTTGATCAAAGACTTTGCGATGTTGTTAAAAATCAAGATCTTTCAAGGTATATCCTTTGAGTTTGTTTAGTGATATTCTTAGCTTTAGAGCGTTTTTGCAAAACCTCTTAGGAGACTTATGTGAACTATATTACAATTGTTGCTTCAACATACGAGGAAGCTGTAAAAAAAGCCCGTTCTCAATATGGTGACAGACTTAGAATTCATAGTCGCAAAGACGTTGTTACTAAAGGCTTTCTTGGTATTGGCAAAAGCAAGCATTGTGAATTGACATGTTTTTTGGCAGAAGACGTAGCTTCTGATAAAAAAGGAGCTTCTTCTTTTGCATATAAAGATTCTACTTCAAAAGAGGGCTCCTTTCTTGATGAGCATGCCACAGA
>CAVGEF010000098.1:0-1758 GCA_963628205.1 Bacteroidaceae bacterium | reverse complement strand
CCACAGAAGAGGCCGATATTAAACGTTTTGAGCAAGAGGCCAAGACCCCTGACCCTGTTTCAGGAAAATATAGAGACAGCGACAGTGATTTTAATTCAAAAACTGCCAATGAAGTTATTGATATTCCAAGTGCAGTAAATGAAGAATCAAGAGAGACTTTTTTAGGCGACTTTGCAACAGAACCCGTTCTTGAGTATAGCGCAAATTCTTCAAATGAATATGCCGGTGGTGCTGAAAGTGAGCCTTGTGGTGACCTTAATCAAGAACTTGTCAATGAGCCTGGTAAAGAGGTCTCTCTTGTTGCAAAAGAGACTGTTGAAGACGGGAAAGCTAAACTTGATGACTTAATGCAATATGCAAGAATACTTCTTTATGATAATGATTTTTCATCAAGTTATATAGACTGGATTATTACTGACATAAAAGCTCAGCTTGAGCCTGCTTTACCGGCGGTACCAAGTCAAGATGAATTTGAATTACTGGTTGTTGACAGGATAATAAGTTCTGTTAATATTGACCACAACAGCCAAATGCATCCTCCTAAAATGTTTGTACTTTTAGGCCCTACGGGGGTAGGAAAAACAACCACGATTGCAAAGATTGCAGCAGTCTATGGAACTATTCCTCCGGAGGGTATAAAAAAACATGTAAGTATCATAAGTATGGATTCTTTCAGAGTAGGTGCTTATGAGCAAATTGAAAATTTTGGTAATGCTTTAGGTATTCCTGTTTACAGAGCAAATGATGAAAAAGATCTTTATGAAGCTTTGGAGAGAACTCAAGACAGCGAACTGATACTTATTGATACAATTGGGCGCAGTCCAAAAGACAATGAGATTGGCGAAAAAATGAAGTCTATGCTGACTCTTCCAAACCGTCAAAGCACAAAATATTACCTTACAGTCAGCGCATCCATGAAAAAAGCTGATTTGGACAGTGTTTTTGAGCAATTTGAACATTATGGTATAAGTTCTGTTATTGTAACAAAAATTGATGAAACTCAGACTATTGGCAATATACTTTCTGCTTGTCACAGCAAGGCGTTGCCTCTTCTTTTTGTTACAGACGGCCAAAAAGTGCCGCATGATATTCATAAGGCATCAAGTGCATTTGTCTTAAGCCTTCTAAAAGGCTTCCATATGGATTTCAATTCTCTTTGGGATACTCAAATTGGCTCTGATGAATAATGAGGAATAATGGGTATGTCAATTGTGTAAACGACGTTTTATCTCTGTTTTCTTGACTGTTAAACAGCATTTTCATTATATTGGATTTGTCAAATCGATATGGAGGATTTTCATATGAAAGTTGGTATTAATGGTTTTGGTAGAATTGGACGTTTTGTGTTCCGTGCTGCTATGTTGAGAGACGATGTAGAGATTGTTGGAATTAACGATCTTTGCCCTGTAGATTACCTTGCTTACATGCTCAAATATGATACAATGCATGGTCAGTTCCAAGGCACAATCGAGTGCGACATGGATAAGTCTCTTCTTACTGTCAATGGAAAGAAAATTCGTGTAACAGCATGTAAAGATCCTAACGAGCTTAAGTGGGATGAAGTTGGTGCAGAGTATGTTGTTGAGTCTACAGGTCTTTTCCTTACAAAGGAGAAAGCACAGGCTCATATCAACGCTGGTGCTAAGTACGTTGTAATGTCAGCTCCTTCAAAGGATGATACTCCAATGTTCGTTTGCGGTGTAAACGAGAATACATATGTAAAGGGAACTCAGTTCGTTTCTAACGCTTCTTGCACAA
>CAVGEF010000097.1:9094-15339 GCA_963628205.1 Bacteroidaceae bacterium | reverse complement strand
GCAGTCACTTGCTGTAATCAATGGTGTATTTACATAATAAAAATTATTTTCCTGGAAAAACTTATGTACTGCAAATGCCATTTTGCTGCGTACTCTTGCAACGGCCCCTATTGTGTTCGTTCTGGCTCTTAAGTGCGCAATATCTCTGAGGTATTCAAGAGTATGTCGTTTCTTTTGAAGCGGGTAATCTGCCGGTGCATCACCAATAATTTCTATAGATGAAGCTTTAAGCTCAACAGCTTGGTCGCCACCCTCAGAGGCAACTATTGTACCTTCACATATAACGGAACAACCTGTGGAAATTGAATTAAGGAGATTATTATCAATGGAATTTTTGTCTGCAACAACTTGAAGCCCCTTGAGGCAAGTTCCGTCGTTGACCTCGATGAAACAAACATTCTTGCTGTCTCTTTTTGTCCTGACCCAACCGCTTGCTTTGACCGGTTTTGGACCGGGTTGCATGGTCTTGAGTTTTTTGATAACAGTCATCATATAAAATCTCCTTGAGATAACCTCTAAAGACCGATATTAATGACCTAAAGTACAATAATCAAGGCAATTTATGCTCTTTTGTACTACTTTACTGCGGTTTGAAAGCTTTAGTGGAATCTTCACAACTGTTCGCTATTGTATTTTTCCACAGTATTGAAAACCTCTTTTGCAAACGCAAGCATCAAAATCTTTCATTTGCAATGCAACTAAATTTGGATCGTTATTATTGCTTGAAAGATGTACAAGGTACACCGGCTTGTGCAGAGTGTCAAAATTACATTCTCTTAGGAAATTTTGTGCCTGAGTATTTGAAAGGTGTCCTTTCTCTCCTGCTATTCGTCTTTTCAGGTAAATTGGATATGCTCCGGTTCTTAGCATTTCTTCATCATAATTTGATTCCAAAAAAAGTATGTTTGCTTTTTTTGCGGCTTCCAACATGTCATTTGTATAAAAACCTGTGTCTGTTATAACCACAAATATTTTCTCATCACATTTTATTGAATACCCTACGCTCCCGGCGCTGTCATGGCTTGTATAAAACGAGTTAATTTCAAAATGTCCTATTTGAAATGGAACTCCCGGCTCAAAAGACCGCTTTGTTTCTACCGGTAAATTCATTGAGATGTATTCAGTCTTGGCATATTGCAGACATTTTTCACTTACATAAACAGGATTACCTGTTTTTCTTGCAAATGTTCCGGCACTTTTGTTGTGGTCTGGGTGCAAATGTGTTAAAAGGAGTGCTTTTACTGTTGAAATATCCAGTCCTGCATTTTGTATGCGCTCATCTATTTGTTTGTATGAGTACCCTGCATCTACAAGTATTGACTCTCCGTCACAAGAAAATATGTAACTGTTTCCACAACTGCCTGACCCAAGAATGCTGAAAAAGACCAAAACAAAACTCCTAAGTTTTTGCAAAACGTTTGCTAAAATAAAAAAATCCTTGAGCAAAAACCCAAGGATTCAATTTAGCGGCGAAGGGCCACGATCCCCTGACCGATCGGATATGAGCCGATTGCTCTACCAGCTGAGCTACGCCGCCAAGCCTTTGATTTTATAGAACATTTGAGAAAAAATGACAATACCCTGCTTGGGAAAGTTTTGCCCGGCTTTTGAGAAGCTGTCTTTTAAGACATTTAAGACTGACTTTTGAATACTACAGTGTTTTGAAACACTTTACAGCTGTCTGATGGCAATTATGCGCAAGTTATCATACGAAAGAACCTTAGGGCCACTGTCGTTAGCATTCTCGTTATTTTCTTCGTAATTTGCTTCATCATTTGTTTTGTCATTTGTTTTGTCATTGCCAATTACAAAACAAAATACATCTTCTCCGTTACGCACATTTATTGAAATACTTTGATTGGCATTTTCAAACATACTTGACATAAGAAAATTTTTGAACGGGAGATTTTCTGATAAATATGTTCCGTAGATTTCTGAAATTACTTTTTGAGAAGTTTCACTTATGTATTTTTGTGTCCATTCATAACTGTACTCGCATGACAAAGCAGTGTAAAGAAATGCATGGTATATTGAGGAATTGGCCTGTACTATGTTGCCTATTTTTGCATCCTGGGGTAAAAGCCGGTTTTGCAAATTGTACTTTGCAGGAAGTGCAACTTTAATGCTGTTTTGCGCTTCAGAGTTTGAAAGGTCATCGCAAAAACAGGAAAAAGAGAGCAGAACCAAGAGCAAAAAAATGGTAAAAAAACGCTTTGAGATGTTATGTTTTGTGTCATTTTTGATGTTGCTTATCATTTTGTCTGTCATGTTATTTATTGTGTAAAAAATCGCGCGCACAAAAGTATTTTCCAACAATTTGAGCTTGTTAACAAGCCTCTTTATAACTATTATTTGCTATTTGAAGAAGTTTTCGTGGTGCAATTGGATTGGCAAAAAGTGAAAATTTCTTTGAAATGTGCTTCCTTGATGCTTAATTTGTGCTTATTTTGTACTTACTTGGTACGTAATTGGAGTTTAATTGCAATATGAAAACTGAAATCACAAGCCAATATGACAGTTCAAAACTTTCATATAAAAATATCATAGACGGGAACATGATGCCATGGGTCATGCGTTTTATAAAAGCTGTTGGAAAAGGTATTAACGATTTTGACATGATTAGAGACGGTGAAGATATTTTGCTTGGAGTATCCGGTGGCAAAGATTCGCTTGCTTTGGCAATGGCGCTTTCTGTCAGAAGAAAATGGCTTCCAATAAACTACAACCTACATGCAATTATGATTAACTGGATTGAGCATCCTATTGATGAGTCTTACAGACCCCGTCTTGAACAATATTTCAAAGACCTTGATATTGGTTTTGAAATTCATGATGAATATCAGTTTCCGGAAAGCTTTAAGGGAGATTTTAATTGTTACTTATGCTCACGTAACCGCAGACGTATTCTCTTTGAAATTGCAAGAGACAGGGGTTTTAAGCAAATTGCTTTGGGTCACCACCTTGATGATTTAGTTGAAACGACAATGATGAACCTCTTTTTCAGAGGTAATTTTGCTACAATGAATCCCATTCAGGAGTTTTTTGACGGCAAGCTGTATGTTATTCGTCCAATGATTGAAATTCATGAGCAAACCATAATAAGACTATCTCAAACATACGATTTACCTGTCATAAAACCGGTTTGTCCTTACGACCAAACGAATATAAGAGCCAATCTTAAGCCAATTGTCAAAGAACTCTGCCACATGGATAAGTTTGCAAGAGAACATGTTTTTTGCGCTCACAATCTTCAATGCAGTATAAAGCGTGACTAAGCGTGACCTCACGAGATCAATATAAAGATAATGTACTAGCAAAACAAACTTATTAGCATTATTATTAAGAGGTAGCAATTTTGCAAAAAACCTCTTATAAACGAAAAAACTATAAATTGCAGGTGTGGGAGCACGGCATTGCAAAGGAGTTTGTATGAATAGAATGAAAGTAAATTCGAGAGCCAAGAGAATTGTGGTGCTGCTTTTTGTAGCTATACTCTCTGCAGGTTTCATATTCGCTTCTCCGTTAAAGATGGCAAAACCAGTTGGAAACGCAAAAGTATACGACGAGCAATTCAAAGCCGTAGCAGAACCGCAATATTTGGATGAATACTGGGTTGTAAGAACATTTGACAACGAAGTATTGTTGACCGGAGATGGAATTGAACTCAAAATTGGAACATCTTCATTAGTACGCATAATTAACTTGACAAATGAGCCTTTGGTTTATCTTCTTGATGGATATCTTGCATTGACATCAAACAACAGCGACATTACGGTAAAAACTCCGGCATTGGTTTACAGCGCTGCAAAAGGAACAACGTTACTTGTCATTTCAACAGACAAAGCAGAAGATGCATACGTAACAAAGGGAGAGGTACTTGCAACAAATACAATAACAGGTCACAAGGAAAATGTCCCTGAGGGAGCATATGTAAATGTTGTTTTCAGCGGTTTTACAGCACAAGAGCCAACTGAAAATGTAATAGCAAATGTACAAATTCCTACAACAGAAGTTATAGAACCGGTCCAAGTTCCAAATGCTCCAAACATTATAAATGTTCCCCAAGCTCCAAGCACACCTCAAGTATTGAATATAACAGTAGCAGAAGAAAAGAAAACTGACTCTTTTGAAGAATATAAACCTTTAGTCAAAACTTTCACTTACAAAGGCTATGAAGCAACATTAGAAGCATACGTTGGAAAAGCATATATTAAATATCCTGCATTTGTAACTTCTCAAGAGATTTACGCAGCTGCAAAAGCTGCTCTTAATGCTTACCCTCAAGACCTTGAGAATATAACAATTGAAGTTGTAAGTGATGGAGTTGCAGAACTCACCTACCCCAAAACCTATGGAGCATTAGAGTTCAACTATGCTGTATCTCTTATTGAAAAAGAACTTCCACTTTATATTGCATCTTTATTTGCTACACCAAAGATAAAAGTACCAAATGCTCCAATAACTGCAAGTGTTTATGTATCTCTTGCCGTTGAAACAGTAAGTGCCATTGATACACCTGCTGTTCCGGCATCTCCGGCCGTTGAGAGCATGCCAAGTGTTACTGTCATTGAAACACTTGGTGCAGTAAACGAAGTTGAGCCAACCGGTGCAACTCCTGCAGCTCCGGCTGTTCCAAGTGCTTTGATAGCTCCTGTAGCGCCTGTTATTCCACTAGCCCCAGTTGTACCGAGTGCTTTGACAGTAAATGTTTTTGAGGTTCCTGTAGAAGTAGAAAATACAAAGACAGTAGAAACAGTAGAAACTCAAGAACCTGTTGCAAGCTTGGAAGAGACGGTAGAGACTGTTGAGACTGTTGAAGAAGAAGTAGCATTAGAAGAAAAGAAAACTTCAAATATAAGATTTGGAGCAAAGATATTAGTCTCATATGGAGAGAAATACGACAGTAAGACTACGTATAAAGGGCTTGTTTCAAGTGATGCTTTCAATTTGGGATTTTACATGGGCAATGTCTATATTGCCGTTGACCCTTATATTACAATTGGCAATTTCAACTTTGGGCTTCATCTTGCTGTCAATACAGCGGACTGCAATGCCACAAATTGGAAAGATATATTCAAATTTGACAAAGAGAATGGCATAACAGGCTATGTTTCAAGCATTGTCAGGTACATTGGAAGAATTAATTATACAAATCAAAATTCGTCAATTCGCATAGATGTTGACCGTGTACATGATTTTGAATTCAAAAGCCCTGTTTTTACAGGTTACGATAGAGCTTTTGAAACAACCAGCAGGCTTGCAGCCTCATTTGAGGGGCAATTTGGGTTCTTTGGCATTAAGACTTTCATGGATGACATTGAGCTTACAAACAAACTTAATGACAAAAAACAATTTGCAGGCTTGAGACTTTCTGCAATAACAGGACCTGTTGAATTTGGGCTTTCTGCTGTAGCAAACATCCAAAATCTTGATATTCTAAGCAAACAATACGGAGTTGAAATATACCCGGCTGTTGATTTAAGCGGTGCATTTGCAATTAAAGGAATTGATATAAGTGCCACATTGGGAGGCTCTTCCAAGCTGGTAATTGGAGAAGCTTTGGATGTTACCAGCCTGCCGTATTTGGCAAAACTTAATGTTAAGGCCTCTACTGATTTCTATTACATTGGTCTTGGTGCTGAATACAACAAAGGCGAGCATCTTGGCAATACTGTAGGAACTTCAGTTGCAACAGTACTTACACCTTTTGAGGGAACCACTATTGATGCAAATGTAGCATTAGGTCTTACTTGGGGCCCGGTTACTATTGATAGTTCTGCAACTGTTCCATTTGCTCTTAACAAAGAAGACGGCAAGATTTTGGCATACAACACAGTCAAGACAAGAACTACTACTGAAAAGATATCGGTCGATACTTTCCTCTTCAAAACAAAAGTTGAATTTGGCGGGTTCAGCATTGATGGCGGAATTTTAATTGACGGTTTCAGTGGAAAAATTGCCAACTTGGCAAAAGCTTTAATCAATAAAGACGATGCAAAATCTGCACTTGGAAGTCTTTTCAATCCTGACCATGCTTCATGTTTTATTGGTATGAGCTTCACAATTGCAGGTTTTGAGGCACATATCAAAGGAAGTTATCAAGCACTTGATGACACTTCAAATGCTTTGGTTCTTTCTGCCGGAGGTTCTTTCTCCTTCTAAAACAGTAACATGGCAATTAAAAAATTAGATTCAATCATAGTTTCTCGCATTGCAGCAGGAGAGGTCGTTGAACGACCCTCCTC
>CAVGEF010000097.1:3892-9084 GCA_963628205.1 Bacteroidaceae bacterium | reverse complement strand
ACCCTCCTCTGTTCTTAGAGAACTTCTTGATAATTCGTTGGATGCTAAAGCAACAAAAATAAGTGTTTATTTGGAAATGGGAGGTATAAAAAACCTCACAGTCATTGACAACGGCATTGGGATTTCAAAAGAAGACCTCCCTTTGGCTTGCGTAAGCCATGCTACGAGCAAAATAAGCTCTTTGGATGATCTTTTTAATCTTAGAACTTTGGGTTTCAGAGGGGAAGCTCTCAACAGTATTGCTTCTTGCTCTGTTCTTACTATTAATTCCAATGGCAATAAGATTGTTGTAGACAACGGCATTCAAAGCGAGATACTCCCGGGAAGTGTTTCATCAGGGACATTAGTCTGTATGGAAAATCTTTTTGAGATGATTCCGGCTCGCAAGCTCTTTTTGCGCCGTCCTCAAAGTGAGACTGCAGATTGTCGCAAAGTGTTTTTGGAGAAAGCTTTAGGATTTGAAAATGTTGAATTGTTGTTTTTTGTCGATGGCGAGCTTAAATTGCATTTGGCAAAAGAGAGTAAGAAAAAGCGTGTTATTGATGTCATGTCACAGGATAAAGCGTTTGCGCCGGATCAAATCCTTGAAATGAATCATGAAAGTGATAATGTAAAACTGTATGCTGTGGCAACAGACCCTTCATGCTACAAACGAGACAGAAGCCAAATCAAAGTGTTTGTCAATGGTAGAATTATTGACAATTATGCTCTTGTTCAGGCAATTAACAGTGCGTATTCAGTGTCTCTGCCAGGCGGTGCTTTCCCGTTCTTCTATTTGTTTATAGATGATAACCCGTCATTAGTGGACTTTAATATTCACCCGTCTAAAAGAGAATGTAAAATTCGCAATCAAAGCCAAATTTATGCCTCAATTACGTCAATGATACGTAATGCTCTTCTTCATGGGCAGTTCAGTAATAAGATTGCGCCTAAAGATGTTTTATCTAATGAGGTTTTATCTAATGAGTTTGAGCCTAAAGAGATTACAACTGTTTGGGAAGAACATGAAAAATCTCAACATGAGGCAAAAGAACTTCCACATGAGCCATACGGTGCAAATAAAGCGCTCAAAACTTCAAATGCAGTGCCATTTAATCCTTCATGGTTTGAAAATGCCAAAGCAATAATGAGCGAATCCAATGCAAAATCCACTGTGACAGAGAGTAGCAAAAAAAGCACTGTTAATGTCGCCAATAGCAGTAAAGAGCAAGAATTGACTCAAATTGAAAATTCAAGAATTGCAAACACTGAGAAACCTTATAGATACATAGGCCAACTGTTTAATACTTTTCTTTTGGTTGAAGTCAATGACAAATTATTATTCATAGACCAGCATGCGGCTCACGAACGGCTATTGTATGATGAAATACTTTCTCAAAAAGACGTTCAAAGACTCATTGTCCCTTACCAATTTGAGACAGACCGTTCTGCTGATGACTTCTTGCTGGAAAACGGCATAATTTATTCCGATTTTGGCGTCGAGCTCACACGTGTTGAACCAATGTTATGGGAAATGTCTACAATTCCTGCCGTATGCCGCAAAAGCGAGGCTTCTATTGCCTCTTATATACAAAACACGACAGGAGACATTGAAAGCGCACGTAAAGGTTTATTTGCCATTATGGCTTGCCATGCTGCAATCAAAGCAGGAGATCCTTTGGATTTTGTTACAGCAAAAAGTCTTGTAGACAAAGTCTTTACACTTGATGCCATGGTATGCCCACATGGAAGAAGTTTCACTTTTGAAATAACACGCGAACAATTGTATGAAAAAGTCGGTCGCATAGTTTAGGAACCCGGGTTCATGTATCACAACACTCAATATGTGGCTCTAAGTCTTTTTACACTATCCAGTTATCCAGAGTTTTTATTGGTGCATTGATGTGCATTTTAATCCATTGTGTCATATAAGAGAAAATACGAACTTGAGCAGCATTGTTTAATTTAACTTTGCATGCATCTTCAAAAGACATTGCATAAGTATAACGCAAATACCTTCTAGCTCCCGGAGG
The DNA here is from genome assembly GCA_963628205.1 of Bacteroidaceae bacterium. Classification (GTDB taxonomy): domain Bacteria; phylum Spirochaetota; class Spirochaetia; order Sphaerochaetales; family Sphaerochaetaceae; genus UBA9732. The sequence goes on along the minus strand of CAVGEF010000097.1, from coordinate 7,072 downwards.
CAAAATAAAGGAAGTATTATTACCACAGTTTTTGCAAACAGGAACAAGAAGCGAAGAAGAAAAGATGAGAATTTCATCGTCTTCATATTTGCGGTCGCAACTTGGGCAATAATCCAAATCCGGTGCCAAGCCCCAAATTTGAAGAAGTTTCCACATAAAAGCAATTGCAATGCATTTTGAGATTTGAGCACTGCTGTCGGTGACGTTTTCTTCTATAATGTTTGTTGTTTCTTTTTCAAGTACAAGCAAAGCATTCTGTAAAAGCTCAAATATCTCTTTAGAATCATCAGAAGGAGTTTTTGTAACAAGCTCACACATAAAAGAGGCAGTGTAAGTGCTTTCTAAATCTTCATTGACAGCTGTTGGAACAAATGAAAGAACGCCCTCTTCAACCGAGTACTCTTTCTTGACTGGATTGTTATAAAGTTGAAATTCTCCAATTGAAAAAAGTGGAGCAATAGCAGTTTTTTTGCCTTTTCTTCCGCCATAGATAATAGCAGAAACAAGCCCTAATTGAGGGCTTAACAAGGTAACAATTTTGTGAAGTTCTCCATATTTTGAGGTCTTGACTACTATTGCCTGAGTTTTAATATTCCGTTCCATTGAGTTCTATTATAAAACAAAATGGAACTAGATTATATAAGGAACTCTGTAATCGTGGGACTGATATACAACAAAAGTCTCCACATCAGATACTCCTTTAATTTTGCTTAATTCATTTTTGAAGAAATTAAGCAGGCTGTTATCTCCGGAAGTTCCTGTTGCAAGATGTACTATTAAATCGTATCTTCCTGTGACAACGACAACAGACATAACGCCCTTGAGGGCAAGGAATTCCTTTGCCTTGCTCTCAAGATCCAGTGTACTCAGCTTTATTCCCATAATGACAACCTGCATCTCAGGTACGTACTCCGGGTCTATAAGCCCTGAAATTTGGAGAACACCATCCTCTATAAGTTTATTTACTCTGGCGCGAACAGTGTTCTCTGTAATCCCAATGTTTTCAGCTATAGCGCTGAAGGCTTTTCTTCCATTACTGAGTTCCTTGATTATGGCCTTATTGGTTTCATCTAATTTCATCAGATTTTACCGTTATCCTTGAGGTCTTTGATGGTTGCGACAATCTCATCTCCAATTCTTAAAAGGTTTTCTTTGCTGTTAGCGCCAACATGCGGTGTAAGAATAACTTTATCAGACTTAAGAAGAGGATAATCCGGTGCCGGCGGGTCTGTAGGATAGACATCAGCACAATAGCATGTAACTTGACCGTCATCCAGTGCTTTTACCATGTCGTTGGCATTAACGATTGCACCTCTTGCAGCATTAATGATTACAGGCTTATGTGTCATTTTTGCAAAAAGCTGTGAATTGAACATATCTCTGGTTTCATCGGTCAAAGGCATGTGGATTGAAATATAATGAGCATCTTTGACTGCATCTTCAACAGTTGGAACAAGTGTTGCCACAGCAGAAGATGAAACATATTTGTCGTATGCAATAACGTTCATGCCAAATGCTTTTGCTCTTTCAGCAACTTTTGTTGCAATGTTTCCAATTCCAAGAAGACCCAAAGTTTTTCCATAAAGCTCTGTTCTCTTGATGTTTTTGAGCCACTCTCCGTTTTTCATTCCATTATGATATGTTATGATGTTGTTTGGAGCTGCAAGCATTAATGCAAATGTTAACTCTGCTACAGCTATGGAGCTTGCCTTTGGTGTATTGCGGACAATAATTCCTTTGGACTCAGCATAAGCTTTATCAATATTGTCTATTCCAACTCCTCCGCGAATGATGAGTTTTACATTCTTTGCAGCATCAATGTAAGCCTTGTCGCAGATTGTTTTTGCTCTTACGAGGATAACATGAGCTTCCGGAGCTCTGGATTTGTCAGTTGTAACTTCTCCAAACTGCTGCAGTTTGGATTCAAGGGATGCATCAAAAGCATCAGAAATAAGAATAAGCATCATTTTCTCCTTTTTTGCAAACAAGTGAGGTTTTATTCAAATCTAATCTTCACAAATCTCATTTTGCAAAAACCTCTGTTCTTTCACGTATTTCTCATTCTACCAGCAGATTGCGCATAAGTCAAATTTTATTCTTTGAAAGTACTGTAAAAGTCAAAATAACAAGCCTTTTTATTTGGATTTCACAAACTTTTGCTGCATTTTATTTGCTTTTGGCCAATTGGTGGATTTACTGCTGAATCCCGGCAAAAAGGCCCCATGTGTTTACAGTTTTGTGTTCTCAGCTGTGTGCTTGCAGCTTTCGCAGCTTTCGCAATTTCCACGTTAATTGCGATTTAGCTTTTCATTTGTTATAATCCAAAGCCATGAGGGGTTTAGCTCTCTTACTAAGAATTACAATGGATTACAATATGGAAGATAAATACAAAGATATAGCACCCTATGAGGGACAAGATTTTGAAGATGCAATGGAACGCCTCAGGCAATATCCGCAACTACTGAACAATTTTACAGACATCATCTCGCGCCACAACAGGATTACCAACACTTGGAAATCTTTTCACTCAAAAAGATTACTGGCTCAACTTTTGACTCAAGTACATTCTTATACCGATTTTCAGGAGCTCATCACTTGTGATTTGTTTCTTGAAATGATTGAAAGCTCAAGCATTGACGAGTTTTCGTTTGGTGGTTTTGATGAACTTGCAAAAGAAGGCAAAGACAAACCTCATATTTACATAAGCAATCACAGAGACATTGTTCTTGATACAGCTTTGCTGGACTTGGCTTTACTTCGTAACGGAATGCAAATGTGTGAGATGGTCATAGGTGACAATCTTTTGGTCAATCAATTTGCAACAGATTTATTCAAAGTAAACGGAGCTGTCACAATAAGACGCACTTTAGCATCGGCATCGGACTTAAGAAATGAGACCTTGCGAGTCAGCCGCTACCTGAAATATGCAATAGAAACCAAGAAAAAATCCATTTGGATTGCACAAAAAAGCGGGCGGTCCAAAGATGGCATTGACAATACAAGTGCAGCCATCCTCAAGATGCTATACTTATCTTACAGGGAAGAAGGCTACTCTTTCCCGCAATTTTTGGAGAAAACTTCAATTGTTCCTGTATCTATAAGCTACCAGTTTGACCCTTGCGACGTAACCAAGAGCCAGGAAGAAATCCGCAAACTCAAGGCCGAGGGCGTGTATAACGT